>DAOVNY010000001.1 GCA_030630005.1 Bacteroidales bacterium
TGAACAATACAGCATTGCCGAAGGAATAAAAACCAGTATTTCTAAACTGGGATACAAAAAACCCACCGACATTCAATATAAGTCTATTCCTCCAATCTTGAGAGGAGAGGACGTTCTCGCCATTGCACAAACAGGCACAGGCAAAACAGCAGCTTTTGCCATACCTATTTTGCACATTTTGCAGGAACGTAAAATAAGCAGTCGCCCGGATGGAGTAAAATGCCTGGTTATGGCACCTACGCATGAGTTGGCTTTGCAAATAGATTCTGTTTTTAAAACATTAGGAAAACATACAAGAATTACTTCTTTTTGCATTCATGGAGGTGTAGATCAGGAACCGCAAATTAAACAACTTAACAAAGGTGTGGATATATTAATTGCCACCCCCGGTAGAATGTTTGATTTGGTAAGTCAGGGTGTGCTCATTTTGAGGCGGGTAGAAATTTTAGTTCTTGATGAAGCCGACCATATGCTCGACTTAGGTTTTATTAAAGACATACGCGATTTAATGCGTCATCTTCCCAGAAAACGCCAAACTCTTTTCTTTTCTGCAACCATCAACGATAAGATAAAGAAGCTCGCATATTCTTTAGTTACAGATGCTATACGTATTCAAATCTCACCAAAAGACCCCGTAGCAAAAAATATTGAACATGCTGTTGCTTTTATCGAAATGGACGACAAACGTTTCTTTTTAGAAGACATGATAAAAAATAATCCGGAAAAGAAAATGTTAGTGTTTGTAAGGACCAAAGTACGAGCTGAGCGTGTAAAAAAAGCAATGGAAAGAGTTGATATCATAACAGATACAATTCATAGCGATAAAGAGCAGGAAGAACGCGAACGATGTATGAGAGGTTTTAGAAACGGAGAACTGAAAATTTTAATTGCCACCGATGTTAGTGCCAGAGGAATTGACATACAGAATGTTGAATATGTAGTGAATTATGATTTGCCCGAATCTTTAGAAAATTATGTTCATAGAGTTGGTAGGACAGGGCGTGGAAGTCAAAAAGGACAAGCCGTTTCGTTTTGTAGTCCTGAAGAAAAAGAACTTTTGGCAGATATTGAAAAGAACCTTGGTAAAGCAATTAAAAGAATAGAGATTTCAAAAAATGATTATAAATACACTTTGGACTTTACTGAAGATAAATCTCATGACTGGCAAAAGCTGATGAAAGAAATTGAATTAGAAGAAAATACCCGGAAAAAGAGGAAGAAGAAATCTAAGAAATGAATTGTTAATAATTCTCAAAAAAACATTCAATAATATCTTATAATTAATGATATTAAACTTATTTTGCAATTACTCAGCCAATATAAAATATTAAAAAACAAATACTTGCCACAGATTCACCCTGTTGAATAATTTGTAATTTAGTGTTTATATTCATAAAAATTATTATTCCACAGGGTGAACAGATTAAAATTAATAAATTTTAATAAATTTCACAAAAAAAACTACCTTTGGTAGTTTAAAATCTGTAAATCTGTGGCTATTAAGGTTAATATAGTGGCTGAATAGTTACCAATTCAAAAGCAAAAATAAAGTAAATGGCATTTTTCCAAAACTCAGTAATTAATAAACATCTCAAAGCATTAGATAATGAAGTTGTAAAAGCTGCTTATGCTAAGTTTAAAGACTATTTTCACAATCCTGAAATACAAAAAAATATACGTGAAGCCAAAGAAGAGCAATTTCAGGAAGGTTTTTTAAGAGAACTTTTTGTAAAAATCTTGGGATACACACTAAACCCACAACCAAACTACAACCTTACTACCGAGCTTAAAAACGAAAAGGGAGCAAAAAAAACAGACGGAGCTATTTTACATGATGGCAAAGCTTTAGCAGTTATAGAATTGAAAGGAACCGATACAAAAGACCTGGATAAAATAAATGCTCAGGCTTTTAACTATAAAAACAACCAAACGGGCTGTATTTATGTTATCACTTCCAATTTTGAAAAGCTGCGTTTTTTTATTCACAACTCCGTTGACCATGTAGAATTTAATCTGTTTACACTTACCGAACAGGAATTTGAATTGCTTTGGTTGTGCTTGAGTGCTGACAGTTTGTTAGGTGGTATTCCGCTAAAAGTTAAAGAAGAAAGTTTATTAGCAGAAGAAAACATTACCAAGCAACTGTATAAAGATTATTCTACCTTTAAAACTGACTTATGGCAAAACATGGTAAAAAACAGTCCTGAGGCTGACCAATTGTTGCTATTTAAGAAAACCCAAAAACTCTTAGACCGTTTTCTGTTCATCTTTTTTGCCGAAGATAGCGGTTTGTTGCCTCCAAATTCAATTTCACGAATTGTAAAGCGATGGAATGTTTTGCAAGAAGAAGATGCATATAAACCTTTATACAATATCTTTAAACAGTATTTTGGCTACATCAATACCGGAAGAAAAGGCAAAAGCTTTCAAGACGATATTTTTGCCTACAACGGTGGATTGTTTTTTCCAGATGAAGTTTTGGACAATATCTTAATTGATGATGATGTTTTGCACTTGCATGTAATGAAACTAACGGCTTACGATTTTCAAAGTGATATAGATGTAAATATTCTGGGACATATATTTGAAAATTCTCTAAACGAAATTGAAAATGTAATTGCCAGATTAGAAGGAAAAGAAGTTGACAAAAATAAAACAAAGCGAAAAAAAGACGGAGTTTTTTATACTCCAAAATACATTACCAAATACATAGTTGAAAATACAGTTGGTAAACTTTGTGAAGAAAAGAAAGCCAAATTAGGTGTTGTAGATGAAGAATATGCTAAAGGTCGGCAAAACCGCAAAAAAGAAACCCTTAAGAAATTGGATAAAAGTCTGCAAGCATATCGTGAGTGGTTGTTAAAAATTACCATTTGCGACCCTGCTTGCGGTAGTGGAGCTTTTTTGAATCAGGCTTTAGAGTTTTTAATTACCGAGCACGCCTATATTGATGAATTACAAGCTCAACTCATTGGGGCAAGTATTGTATTTCAGGATGTAAGTAACCATATTTTAGAGAAAAATATTTTTGGTGTTGATATTAATGAAGAAAGCGTAGATATAGCCAAACTCTCTTTATGGCTGCGAACCGCACAAAAAGGAAGAAAACTTACCACCTTGAATAATAACCTCAAATGTGGCAACTCATTAATTGATGATGCGGCTGTGGCAGGGGAGAAAGCTTTTATCTGGCAAAAGGAGTTTCCTCAGATTTTTAAAGAAAAAGATAAAAAGGCATGGCATGTGGTATTTGCTATTCATAATTCACGTTATGTGAAATTTACCGACGGGTTAACCCGTCGGTTTAATCGGTTTGAACCCGGCTTTATTGCTTATACATATCCGAAATTAAACTTACATGAGGAAGAAATACTTGCAGACTGTTTGAATGAAGTTGTAAAAGAAAAGCAATTAAATATTTTAGCTTGTAATATTTGTGAAGATCATGTGCATGCAATAATTGTATGCGACAAAGAAGAACTTGAAAAAAACATTGGGCAATGGAAAGGTCGCACTGCCTACCTGTATAACAGACGGGTTAACCCGTCTATAGATGATCAGCAGCCTGAATATGCCGATGGCACAAAGCAAAAACTTTGGGCAAAAAGTTTTCACCCTGTGGAAATTACGAATGATACCCAAATGCAAAACACTTTGCATTATATCAAAAACAACCGAGGAAAACATGAACTGCCTGCACCAACCGACGGGTTAACCCGTCGGTTGAAAGAGATGACCTGCACACCCGAACACGCCTTCCGAACCGAATATAAAGGCGGTTTTGATGTGGTGATTGGAAATCCGCCGTATGTACAGGAACAAATAAAAGATATACACAAGTCCTATTATCAGAATAATTATAAGACTATTGAAGGAAAACCAGATTTATATAGGATATTTATTGAAAAAGGATTGAATTTAATTCACAAAGAGGGTTGCTTTTCATTCATCACTCCAAATTCATTCTTGACAATACCATCAGCGAATAAACTTAGGGAATTGATCAAACAAGAATCAACTCTTAAAAAGATAATTAATTTTGAAGGAATGGTATTTGAAACAGCAAATATCAATACCGTGATATTTGTAATTAACAAACCACAGAAAAAAATACCAGTAATAATTACAAATGACATTTCTACTTCACCCACTCCTGACAGCTTAGCTAACTCACTTAGTAAAAGTTTTGAGTTAAATTATGAAGATTATATGAATGAATCTTCTATAAATGTAGAATTCAATAACCCTTTAGAAAAAAGCATTATTAAAAAACTTCACAGTTGTTCATGTAAATTGGCTGATATTGCCGAATATACTCTTGGCCTACAGGTGTATCATAACACCATGCATAACAAAGATCAGATTAAGAATAGAATTTATCATAACATATCTAAGATCGATAATAGTTACATTCCCGAAATAGGAGGCAGAAACATAGAAAGATATGGATTAGATGATAATTTCAAAGAATTTGTTTCTTATGGTGAATGGTGCTATAATAAACCAGATCCTCGTTTTATTAGCGATAAGAGAATTTTAATAAGGGAAATACCCGGTCCTAATCATTTGATATGTACAATGTTTACAAAAGAAGGAATACCTAATAAAGCCATAATAATCGTCCGATCAGATAAAGAAAATCAATATTCAATTTTAGGTGTTTTAAATTCAAGACTTATAGGTTATTACATTCACAAAACTACAGAGAAAGGTAAGCAGAAATTATTTCCTCGAATTTCTCTTACATCCATAAAAAATCTGCCAATGCCCACAAAATTTAATAAGCAAATTGAAATAAAGGTTAGTAATATAATGTCGAAGAAAGAAGTTTTAACTAACTTGTTAACTAATTTTTTAAAGCTCTTAATATCAAGAGCCAATCTCGATAAACCTTCTAATAAGCTGAAACGATGGAATGAATTGGATTTTAAAGAGTTTTTAAAAGAATTAAAAAAAGCCAAAGTACAACTTAGCTTACCGGAAGAAGCAGAGTGGATGCAATACTTTAACGAACAGAAACAAAAAGCACAAGAAATTAAATCAGAAATTGAGAAAACCGACAAAGAAATAGACCAAATGGTTTATGAGTTGTATGGGTTGACGGAGGAGGAGATTGGAATAGTGGAGAAAAATTAGTATTAAATTATTTCCCATCTTATTCTGGAGTGCTCATTGAACTGTATCAGTACTTTAAATAAGTTCATTCTGAAACTTCGTTATCGTAATAATTCATGCATTGCGTTAACATTTTTCAATCGACAAGAGACTAATTCTTCTAAATCTATTTTTGAATATCTTTAACGCCCTATTATATTTTGCTTATATATTATAATACAATATAGAAATATATTATATTATAATATTGTATAATACGTTTTTATGTTATAATTTCACAAAAAAAATAAATCTCTATTAAAGTACGATATTTTTTTGTATTAAAAAACTATGTAATAAATTACTAATGTCTGATAAGCAGCATATTAATCGAATCAAAGAAGTGTTGAAAGAGCAAGGAAGAACCCAGACTTGGTTAACTGAAAAAATTGACAAAAGCTATGTTGTTGTAACAAATTACTGTAATAATAATACACAACCGAGTGTACTTGTTTTAACGAAAATAGCAAAAATATTAGATGTGGATATTAGAGAATTATTAGTACCGACAAAATATTATTAGACCAAATGGTTGATGTCCACACAAAAGAAACGAGAAGTTACAATATGAGCCGGATCAAAGGTAAGGATACAAAACCAGAGATATTGGTTAGAAAGTTCTTGTTTTCTCAGGGATTTAGATATCGGTTGCATGATAAAAAATTACCGGGAAAGCCGGATTTAGTTTTTCCTAAGTACAAGAAAGTTGTATTTATACACGGTTGTTACTGGCATGGACATGAAGGATGTAAATATTTCGTTCCACCCAAAACAAGAACAGAATGGTGGATGGATAAGATTAATGATAATAAAACAAGAGACGAAAAAAATATAGCAGAACTAAAAAAGAATATGTGGTATCCTATTATTATTTGGGAATGTGAATTAAAACCTGAAAAAAGAGAAAAAACTCTGAAAGCTTTGGTTAGAAAATTGAAAAAATAAATGAGTGATATTAAGTACATAGATTTATTTGCCGGTGCCGGTGGCTTGTCAGAAGGATTCATCAGGCAAGGATATAAACCAGTTGCTCATGTAGAATATGATAAAGCCGCTTGCTTTACATTAAAAACCAGAGTTGCATTTCATTATCTGGTTAAATCTGGCAGAGAAGATATTTATTATTCATATCTGAAAGGTGAAATCAGCAGGGAAAAATTGTACGCTTGTGTCCCCCGCGAATTATTGGATACTGTAATCAATGCTGAAATAGGAAAAGAAAACCTGAATATCTTCAAAGCAATAGATAATACTTTAAAAGGGGAAAAGGTAGATTTAATTATAGGAGGACCGCCTTGTCAGGCATATTCAATTGTTGGTCGTGCTCCACTTAAACACAAGAAGAATGATGAACGTACAAAGCTTTATATTCAGTATGGTAGATTTTTGAAGAAATACCAACCCAAACTGTTTATATTTGAAAATGTTCCGGGAATCCTTTCTGCTGCTAAAGGTATGTACTTTAAAAATCTTCAGAAATATTATAAGCAATTAGGTTATCAGGTAAAGGCCAGATTACTCAATTCTTATGACTATGGAGTTATCCAGAACCGGAAGAGAATTATAATTATTGGTTGGCAAAAAGACTTTGAATTTTTATATCCTGAAATACAATCTGCAAAAAACAAGTATTTCAGAGATGAGATATTTTCGGATTTACCAGCAATTGAACCGGGAGAATCAAAAAGAGTACAGAAATATACAGCTAACACAAATGACTATTTAAGCCAAACATTTATTAGAAATGGAGTTGATTTTGTTACCCAACATATAACAAGACCTCACAACAAAAAGGATTTAAGTATTTATAAATTAGCCATTGAACGACTTGAAAAAGGTAAGCAACTAAAGAACAATCAAATTCCTGATAGTATGAGAACGCAAAAGAATACAACTGATTTTCTTGATCGTTTCAAAGTTGTTGACAAAGAACCTCACACATTAATTGCACATATTGCAAAAGACGGACATCATTTTATTCATCCTGACAAAAAGCAGCTACGATCTATTTCTGTGAGGGAAGCTGCAAGAATTCAGTCATTTCCGGATGGCTACTATTTTGAAGGAATTAAAGAAAATCAACCAAGAACAGCAGCTTTCAGGCAAATTGGAAATGCTGTTCCTCCATTGATGGCTGAAAGAATAGCTGATAAAATAAAAGAGTTTTGGCATGAATAAAAATATAGAAAGTGTAATATCATTGGAAGTAGAAAAGAATTCCAATTTAGAATTTTCTTTCCAAGAATTATTGGACAGTTCAACTTTAAAAATACTCAGACCTCCATCTTATGGCAGTTTATCTATTTATGATAATGTAATTAGTTATGAGCCAAAACCTAATTATACAGGAGAGGACTTTTTTACTTACACCAATGAAAAAGAGTTAAGGGGGATTATTGCTCTCACCATAAAAGATACCGTATTTAACCCAAGAGCAAGACTTCTAATTCAGCTTGGAAATCAGTTAATTAAAAACGAAAGTATTGCACTAATTGAACTTGCTAAAAATTCTTTCGATGCGGATGCAAGTTATTGCAACGTAACTTTGAAGCATGTGGAAGATAAAAATTCGGGTATAATTATGGTGGAGGATAATGGTTTTGGAATGGATATAAAAACTGTTAAAGATGTTTGGCTTGAGCCAGGAAGCGATAATAAGCAAATCCTAGTTAAGAAAAAGGAGGTTACGCCAAAATATAAAAGACTACCAATTGGAGAAAAAGGTATTGGTCGGTTTGGAGTTCATAAGTTAGGTAAGAAAATTGAAATGGTTTCCCGAGCGAAAGGAAGCAAAGAAGTTGTTGTTAGAATAGATTGGGAGAAATTTAAAAAATTTAAGTACTTAAATGAAGCCCCTGTTGAAGTGTTAGAAAGAGAACCTAAAACTTTTACTGCTGATGCTACTGGAACAAAGATTACTATAAGTAAGCTCACAAAAAACTGGACTAAAGGAATGACAAGGGATGTTTTTCGTGCGCTTAATGGAATTTCCACACCTCCTACCTATGATATAGAAGATATTATTAATCCTGACTTGTTTTCAAAATTACAAAAAAATAAAATCGATAGTTTTGAAGCTAATCTTTTAACAGATAGATCTGATTGGATTAAAAATATTCCTTCATGGAATAAAATACTTGAATATTCTTTGTTCTTTTTTGATATAGAAATTGATAATGACAAAATTACAAGTTTTAAATACAAATTCAAACCATGGGATAGATTTAGTGGAATTGAAGGGAGAGAAATAACCCACAAAGATTTACCTATTAAAGATTTGCTTGATATTTCAGATCCAACAAAAAGAAAGTTCGTTCCGTTGACTTTTGAAGGATTGAAAATAGGTAAGTTTCAGTTTAAAGGTTGTGTTTTCATTCGTGATCGTTTCGTTTTTAAACTTTTTAACATTCAGCAAACATCACTTACTGGTTATTTGGATAATAACGGAGGTATTAGAGTATATCGAAACGGAGTGAGGGTTTATGACTACGGTGAAAGGGAAAATGACTGGTTAGCTCTTGATTATAGGAGGTTCAATGACCCTGGAGTTAGATTGAGTAATAATCTAATGCTAGCTTCTATAAATCTTAGTAGAGAGAATAGTTCTGATCTTATTGAAAAAACTAACAGGGAAGGTTTTATTGATAATGATGCTTATAACGTATTCAAAAAACAAATTACTTATTCGTTAAAGCTAATCGAATTATTAAGGTTAGAGGATAAGCGAAAAATTGATAATAAATACAAACCCAGGAAAGACACTGAACCAGTTCTCAAATCAATTGAAGGATTAAGATCTCTGGTAAGTGAAAAAGTTAAGGATAAGAAAATTCAAAAAGAGTTAAAGGTATACGTAGATCGTATCGAGAAGAATTACCGTTTTATGAATGATACATTGATGAAGACTGCTAGTGCAGGATTAGGATGGAGTGTATATATTCACGAAATAGAGAAGATTATTGCTGAGATAATTAAGGTTCTTGAAAGGGATAAAGCGTCTGAACGAATAATGAAATTAACGGCTCATTTATCTGAACTAATTGAAAGCTATGCACAGATTTTAAGGCGTACAACAAGGAGTAGTCAAACTTTGTCCAAGGTTGTTGATCAGGCATTGTTTAATGTTGAATATCGCTTAAATGCGCACGGTGTTAAAATTGAACGTCCTGATCTACAAAGAAGTTCGGTTAAAGTTTCTGTAGCCAGAAACCTTTTGGTTTCAAACATTATGAACATAATTGATAATTCGATTTATTGGCTAGATAGGTCTCAAAAGAAAAACAAAATAATTCGATTCGACATTGCAGAAATTGAAGTAGGATATATTTCTCTGGTAATCTCAGATAATGGAACAGGTTTCTCACTATCACCGGAACAAATGAAAGAGCCATTTGTTTCTGCAAAACCTGGGGGAATGGGTTTAGGACTCCATATTGTTTCAGAAGTAATGGCAAGTCATAAAGGGAAAGTTACATTTAATGAGGATGGCAATTATGAAGTGCCGAAAGGTTTTGTTGATGGAGCAACAGTAATACTAAATTTTAAAATTTAGCATATGATTATACCAAAAAATGGGCGAGTGGTAATATTAGATGACAAAAAGGAACAGGCTTTTCCATTAATTAATATTTTGTCAAAAAATAAAATTCCTTTTACTTATCATTCTGATGACATAGAACTTTTGCCAGATGTGGATCAGCAATATGATGATATTAGACTTCTATTTTTGGATGTAAATCTTTCAGCTGATGGAACACCAAAAGAAACCATAAAATCACAATTACAGTCTACGCTACAAAGAATTATTAAACCGGGGACTCCGTATATAGCAGCAATATGGAGTTTGAAAGAAAATGAATATGAAGACCTATTAAATGATCTATTTCAAAATCGCATTCCGGAAATTCAGCCCTTACTAAGAATATCATTGACTAAAAATGATTTTTTCGATTTGGTAAAATTTGATGAAGGAAAAGAAAATGAAAGATATGAATATGTTGAATGTGATGTAATTATGGATAAGCTAAACAGTAAGATTTTCGAATCCTTAAATCAATTAGATGCTTTGGAACCATTGATTAAATGGGAAAATATTATTCAAAATTCAATTTCTTCTGTTATTAGTGACATAATTGAAATCTCAAAAAAAGACCTGAATAACAATCTTAAAAAAATTTATTACAAGTTAGCTCAAGCATACTGGGGTAAACAACTTAAATCAAAAAGTGACAGTGAAATAACTCAGAAAGCTCTGCAGAGTTTAAATAACATTTTGATAGATAAAATTGAAAGCGATCTAAGAAACAAAGGTGATTTTGCATTAATTAATTGTGTCAATTACCCTGTCGAATTTGATATTAATTTTACAGCAATATTAAATTGTAAATTGTTGCTATCAATTGATAATTCAACTGAAATAGTTCCTGGTAATTTATATCAAATTGATAATGACGATGTAAAAAAGAAAATCATTGAAGATGCTGTAGATCGAAGTCGTTTCATAAAAGATTATTCTCATGAAAATGGATTTAATCATGAAGATGTCATTGATAAAGAAGGAAAGATAATAGAAAAACATAAGAAGTCATTTCAGAAATTTTCATTTAGACAAATACCCAAACTTATTGAAAGGGTGAAGTATATTGAAATAGAATTAACACCTATATGCGATTTTTCACAAAATAACTGGGTGCAAAACCGAATTTTGCCTGGAGTTTTAATATGTGAAAATGATGTAAAGTATTTGAAAAGTAATACTGATTATTTCTATTTATCACCAAGTATTATGTACGATGATATAATAGTCAGAATAATGCTTGATTTTAGGTTTTTGAAAGCAGAACCTTTTGAAAAATTCAAAGGTGTACAATCTATTTTTCGTCTAAAGCACTTAATATTTTCCGATATTCAATCTCAGCTTTCAAGGCATATAAATAGGCCGGGGGTAGTTTATGTAAATTAATGATGGCAAAAAATAATTGGACAAAGAAAGAACATATTGTTGCATTCAATCTTTATTGTAAGATTCCATTCACTAAGATAAATGCAACTTATCCTCCTGTCAAAGAATTGGCTAAAATAATAGGCCGTTCAAACGGCTCTGTAGCCATGAAACTTGCCAATTTTGCAAGGCTTGATCCGGCTTTAAAAGCAAGAGATGTTTCTGGTTTAACACAAGGTGCAAAGGGAGAAGAAGTAGTTTGGGCTGAATTCAATGGAAACTGGGAGGAACTTGCTTGGCAAAGTGAAAAAATATTGGCTAGTTACAAAAATGAACCTATTGAGGTAACAACTGAAATTATTACAGATGATTTACCATCGGAAGGAAAAGAAAAAGAAGCAGTTGTTAAAACAAGAGTTAACCAATCATTTTTCAGAAAGACAATTCTGGCATCATATAATTACAGTTGTTGTATAACCGGTATTTCAATTCAGGAATTGCTTATTGCAAGCCATATTATTCCATGGTCAGTGAATAAAGAAAGTAGAATGAATCCATCAAACGGTCTTTGTCTTAATTCACTCCACGACAAAGCATTTGATAAAGGATTGATAACAGTTACTCCTGACTACCGAATTAAATTATCAGAAGTTATTTTACATAATCGAAATACAGAAACTTCAGGATTCTTTTTACCATATGAAAATAAACCTATTAGACTTCCGCAAAAGTTCTATCCGGAAAAGGAATTTCTCAAATGGCACAATAAAAATGTTTTCATTGACTCATAAATTTTAAAATACTGTATATTAGCAATTTATTAATACATCTTAATAATCAAAGAAATTCATTAATTTTGCTTTTTAAAAAATTAACATAAGAAATATGTCTTTAAAAATTGCCATTGCATACGATTTTGACGGTACACTGTCGCCAGGCAATATGCAGGAACATTCATTTATTCCCAAACTAAGAATTAATAAAGATGCTTTTTGGAAGAAGGCAAATGCCAAAGCAAAGCAACAAGATATGGACGAAGTACTGGCATATATGCAACTAATGCTTCAAAAAGCCGATGAAAAAAATATTCCTATCACAAAAAAAGCTTTTTTTGATCATGGCAAAGAAATAGTTTTTTTTGAAGGTGTTTATAACTTTTTTAACAGGATAAATAAGTACGCAGCAGAAAGAAATGTCAAAATCGAACATTATATAATTTCTTCGGGCATTAGAGATATTATTAAAGGAACATCCATAGCAAAATTTTTTACAAATATTTTTGCTTCCGGCTTTGTGTTTGATGCAAACGATGTGGCGGTATGGCCGGCTCTGGCAATCAATTATACTAATAAAACCCAATATCTTTTCAGAATAAATAAAGGAATTAATAATTCTTATGATAATACTAAAATCAACAAATTTGTAGAGTACGACAAACGACCAATACCTTTTTCGCGTATGATTTACATCGGCGATGGAGAAACTGATGTGCCTGCTATGAAAATGATAAAATATCGTGGCGGCACTGCAATTGCTGTTTACGATCCCAAAAAAGAAAAGAAAAATGATAAATTATCACCTAAACAAATCTGCGAAAAACTAATCGAACAACAACGGGCAGATTTTATAGCTTCTGCTGATTATACTAAAAATTCTAAGCTTGATAATATTATTAAAACTTTGATAAATAAAATTGTTGAAGAGGAAAAACTTAAGCTTTTTTAAATGGTTCTACTATAATTTTATTTTATCATTCTAACATTGAGTCCACTCCGAAAAGTCATTTGTTTTGGACTAAAGTCCATAAACACCTAATAATCAATAGCCCCGACCTTAAGGTCGGGGTAAGTCAAATGGTTGATAATACGGGCTTTAGCCCAAAAGAAATTTAATTTATAGACTTTTCTGAGTGGACTCAACATTTAATCATTCAATCATTTAATCATTTTAGCATTTATCAATGTTCCACTAAACTTGTAGTAGTAACAATTAATAATCATATCAAAAAGTCGTATAATATATATTATGTTAAGTCGTACTTTTAAATATATAGGAGAGCATATTATTATACTCTCCTATTTTTAGATATGATTTATTATAAGTTCTTTAGTTTTTCTGAAACTTCATTATATTTTTCAACATTACCTCTTCTGGAGTAAATTTGTTTTAACGAGAACAAAGTGCTATAATCATCAGGCTGTAATTCGTAAGCTTTTTCAAGAATCGGAAGTGATTTATTCATAAAATCATCGCCTATATTTTTCAATTTATCGTAATTTTCATCACCAAAAGGTAATACATCAGCTTTAAGAATATTATTTACTCCTCTGTTAAAATATAATGCTCCAAGATTATAAATGGCATCAAAGAAATCAGACTGAAGTTCTATAGCTTTTTTATATGCTTTTTCCGCTTCTATAAATGCATCATCTTGTTCTTTTTCTGTTTTTATTGTATCATTAACAATTCTATCATACATAGAACCAACTGCGGAATATATTGAAGCATTTGTTGTATCGGTTTTAAGTGCTTGTTTCAAATTATCAAGGGCTTTTCCGGTTTCTCCTGCATTTAACAATAAGTTAGTTTCAGTAATTAAAATAGGAAAATCTTCAGGGTATCTCTCCCTACCTATTTGAATGTATTCCAATGCCTTAACAGAGTCACCTTCAACTTTATAATAATCAGTCAAGGTAATATACATTACGGAATTATTGTAATTATAATCAATCAACATTGCATATCTTTTCTTTGCAAGATCATAATTTTTAGCTAATCCAGCAGAGATAGCCGAATTAAATAAGGCACCTGTATCAATATTTGTTTTTGATATGTCTTTATTTACTCCAAACGCATTGAAAAAATTAATAGAAGCATCGTTATATTCCTTTGCATTATAATATCTTACAGCTTTATTATAATATTGTTCTGCACAAGCTATTATTCTTGGTAAAATATCAGTAAGAAATCTACCTTTAGTATCAAGTTCGCGAGCTTTAATATAAGATGCAAGGGCTTTATCTATACATTCCGGATCGATATCCTTATATTTTTCGTTATCTGTCATAGCTATTTCAAGATAAATATTTCCCCTGTAATACCATGTTTTAGCATCGTTAATTGTTTTTTCATGCTTTGCAGCAGCATCTATACAATTTTTTGCTTTGTCTAATTTTCCATGACTTAAGTGGTTATATGCACTTGTTCTTTTTGAATTTTGTGCGAAAATTGAACCGGCTGTCATTAAAATGATCAATAAAATTGCAATTTTTTTCATATTTAATTATTTTTTTTGATTTTGTAAATATTTTAATTATTCAATGTAAAATCTAAAAATACAGAAATTTATTTACTCATCTGTATTTTCACTTTCACTATTTTCGTTATCAATATTGTTATTTTCATTACTCTCATTTAAACTAACGGTTGAAGCATCACCATTATTTTCATCATTATCGCCATTTACTTCAACAAATACTTTTGCAACAGAAGCAATTGCATCATCATCTTTAAGCTTAATAAGGCGAACTCCCTGAGTTGCTCTACCCATAACGCGAAGATCGGCAACGGGTAACCGGATTAAAATTCCTGCCATAGTAATAATCATAAGATCATCATTATCCAGTACATCTTTAATAGATATGAGATTACCTGTTTTTTCTGTAATATTAATGGTTTTTACGCCTTTTCCTCCCCTGTTTGTAATTCTGTAATCATCAAGTTTAGAACGTTTTCCGTATCCATTTTCCGAAACTACCAGTACATCCGATTCTCCATTTTGAAAGCAAACCATTCCTATTACTTCATCTTTATCATTTGCCAGTCTAATTCCTCTCACTCCGGCAGCATTTCTTCCCATCGGTCTAACATTTTTCTCATTAAAGCGAATTGCCTTTCCTGATTTCAGAGCAATCATAATTTCGCTATTCCCGTTAGTTAATCTTGCTTCCATCAAGTGATCAGTATCCTTGATGGTAATTGCATTAATACCATTTTGTCTTGGGCGTGAATATGCTTCAAGCGAAGTTTTCTTAATTGTTCCTTTCTTAGTTCCCAGAATAATATAATTATTATTCAGGTAATCTTCATCATTAAGATTATCAACATTAATATATGCTCTAACAACATCTTCTTTTGCAATATTTATAAGGTTTTGAATAGCTCTGCCTTTTGTTGCTTTTGCACCTTCTGGTATCTCGAATACTCTAAGCCAGAAACATTTACCAAGTTCAGTAAAAAGCAAAAGATAATTATGTGTGCTGGCAACAAACAAATGCTCAAGAAAGTCCTCTCCCCTTTTGGCACTACCTCTGGATCCTCTTCCGCCGCGTTTTTGCTGACGATATTCGGTTAGTTTTGTTCGTTTAACATATCCCAAATGAGAAATTGTAATAACTACTTCTTCGTTTGGAATTGTGTCTTCTATTTTAAAGTCTTCAGCTGAATATTCAATGGTGCATCTTCTCTCATCACCATATTTTTCCTTTATTTCGAGCAACTCTTCTTTAATAATATCCTTTCTCATATCTTCACTGGCGAGAATATTTTTCAAATGCTCAATAAGTTTTAATAATTCGTCATAATCAGCTTTAATTTTTTCTCTTTCAAGTCCGGTAAGCTTTTGTAATCGCATATCCAGAATTGCTTTTGCCTGAATTTCAGTAAGTTTAAATTGTTCAATTAAACCATTTTTTGCTTCTTCCGGTGTTCTTGATGCTCTTATCAAAGCAATAACTTTGTCAAGATTATCAAGTGCAATCATCAAACCTTCAAGAATATGTGCTTTCTTTTCAGCCTGATTTAATTCGTATTGTGTCCTGCGGGTAACTACTTCAAATCTATGGTCAACAAATAGTTTGACCATATCTTTTAAATTCAATAATTTAGGTCGTCCTTTAACAAGTGCAATATTATTAACACTAAACGAACTTTGAAGTTGAGTATATTGATAAAGTTTATTGAGAACAACATTTGTAATTGCATCTCTTTTAAGTTCGTAAACAATTCTCATTCCATCTTTATCAGATTCATCACGAATATCCGATATTCCTTCAATCTTTTTATCGATAACAAGTTCAGCAGTTCTTTTTATCATTTCTGCTTTGTTGACCTGGTATGGAATTGATGAAGCAATTATTCTTTCTCTTCCCGAAGATGTTTCTTCAATAGTAGTATTACCTCTTACTACGATTCTTCCTCTTCCTGTTTCAAAAGCGTTTTTAACTCCTTCGTACCCATATATTATACCTCCAATAGGAAAATCAGGAGCTTTAATATATTTCATCAATCCGGCAACATCAATATCATTATCGAAAATATATGCAATTGTTCCGTCAATAATTTCATTGATATTATGAGGTGCCATATTTGTTGCCATACCAACTGCAATACCCGAAGCCCCATTAATAAGGAGATTAGGTATTCTGGTTGGCAGAACAACAGGTTCTTTTAATGTATCATCAAAATTGAGTTGAAAATTAACAGTATCTTTATCTATATCAGAAAGTATGTCCTCAGCCATTTTTTGCATTTTAGCTTCGGTATAACGCATAGCTGCGGGGCTATCACCATCTATTGATCCAAAGTTACCCTGTCCGTTAACCAAAGGATATCTTAAAGACCAATCCTGAGACATTCTAACCATAGCATCATAAACCGAAGTATCACCGTGAGGATGATACTTACCTAACACCTCCCCTACTATTCTTGCTGATTTTTTGAACGAACGATTTGCATATACTCCAAGTTCGTGCATCCCGAATAAAACACGGCGATGAACCGGTTTCAAACCATCACGTACATCAGGTAAAGCCCGCGATACAATTACCGACATTGAATAGTCAATATACGCCGATTTCATCTGATTTTCAATGTTAACTTTTATAACTTTTCCTTCTTCCTGCATTTTTTCTCTATTCTACTTGTTTTTAATTACTTAGCTATTTTTTAGCAAAGGATACGAAATTACAAATAATTACTGTAACATAAGCTATTTTGGAGGTTTTTATTATGAACAGATTTCTGTTAATAATTATTGCTTTCGATAAAAAAAAATTATAATTTTGTATTTACTTTTGGTCTTAATAGATTTTAGAAGAAAAACTAATGGAAGCAAAATTTTCACAAAGAGTAAAAAACGTATTATCATACAGTCGCGAAGAGGCAATCAGGCTTGGAAATGATTATATCGGACTTGAACACTTGATATTAGGAGTTATCCGTGAAGGACAGGGAATGGCTGTTCAAATAATGTCGGACTTTAATATTGATCTCAATAATTTCAAAACAGAAATTGAGACATCAATATCATCAAATAATAATTCTGATAAAAAACCCGAAAATATTCCACTCATTAAACAGGCAGAAAGGGCATTAAAGATAACATATCTCGAAGCTAAAATTTTTAGGAGTGACCTTATCGGAACAGAACATTTATTGCTTGCCATACTGAAAGACGAAAATAATCTGGTCACAAAATCATTTCATAAAAAAGGAATAGATTATCAGTCGGTTAAGGAAGAAGTTAAAGCTATTATTACTAATAAAGACGGGCATATAGATCCAAAAGGTGAACTTCCCGGCGGTACTGCAAGCGACGATCCGGAGGAAGGAAAAGGTATTTCTAAAGGATCGAAGAAATTTTCAGATTCGAAATCAAAAACTCCGGTACTTGATAATTTTGGTCGTAATATTACAAAAATGGCTGAAGAAGATCGCCTCGATCCTCTTGTAGGACGGGAAAAAGAACTCGAAAGAATAGCACAGATATTAAGTCGTCGTAAAAAAAATAATCCTATCCTTATCGGAGAACCCGGTGTTGGCAAATCTGCTATTGCCGAAGGATTAGCTACAAAGATTGTAGAAAGGAAAGTTTCGAGAGCATTGTTTAATAAAACAATCGTTACACTTGATCTTGCTTCCATGGTTGCCGGAACAAAATATCGTGGACAATTTGAAGAGAGGATGAAAGCCGTTTTAAATGAACTGGAAAAAAATCCAGATATTATTTTATTTATTGATGAATTGCATACTATTGTTGGAGCCGGGAATGCTGCCGGTTCGCTTGACGCATCAAATATGTTTAAACCTGCTCTTGCACGTGGCGAACTTCAATGTATTGGTGCCACAACTCTTGATGAATACCGACAACACATAGAAAAAGACGGAGCTTTAGAACGCCGTTTTCAGAAAATAATTGTTGACCCGACTACTCCTGAAGAAACTATTGAAATACTTAATAATATAAAGGAAAAATACGAAGATCATCATCTGGTACATTATACTGCTGAAGCAATTAATGCTTGTGTAAATCTGACAAACAGATACATGAGCGAAAGATACCTGCCGGATAAAGCTATTGATGCACTTGATGAAGCAGGTTCAAGGGTTCACATCAAAAACATACATGTTCCTGTTGAAATAATTAAAATTGAAAACAGTATTGAAGAAACAAAAAAACATAAAACCAATGCAATAAGCAGTCAGAAATTTGAAGAAGCTGCTCAATATCGTGATATAGAAAGAAAGTTACAGGATGAACTGGAAGTTGCAAAGCGTAATTGGGAAGATGAATCAAAAATTAATCGTGAAATTGTTGATGAAGAGAATGTTGCCGAGGTTGTTGCAATGATGACAGGTGTTCCTGTACAACGTATAGCACAAAACGAAGGTGAACGGCTTATAAATATGGAAAGTGAACTTGAAGAATCGGTTATCGGACAAAATAATGCCGTAAAAAAGATAACGAGTGCAATTCGTAGAAACCGTGCCGGTTTGAAAGACCCGCAAAAACCTATAGGATCATTTATCTTCCTGGGACCTACCGGTGTAGGAAAAACCTATCTTGCCAAAGTATTAGCCAAATATTTATTCGATACTGAAGAAGCTCTTGTAAGGGTTGATATGAGTGAATATATGGAAAAATTTGCCGTTTCAAGACTTATTGGAGCACCTCCAGGATATGTTGGTTATGAAGAAGGTGGACAACTTACAGAGAAAGTAAGACGTAAACCCTACTCTATCATTCTATTAGATGAAATTGAAAAAGCTCATCCCGATGTTTTCCATATCCTTTTACAAGTTATGGATGATGGTGTACTTACTGATAGCTATGGACGAAAAGTTGACTTTAAGAATACAATAATCATAATGACTTCAAATATTGGTTCGCGAGAGCTTAAAGATTTCGGACAAGGAGTTGGTTTTAGTACTTCTGCAAAAAAATCTACCAAAGCAAATTATGCACAGGGTGTTATCCAAAATGCTCTTAAAAAATCATTCGCTCCTGAATTTCTTAACAGAGTTGATGATATTGTGATCTTTGATTCGTTAGAACGGGAAGACATTCATAAAATAATTGATATAGAATTACATCATCTGTACAACAGAATAAACGAGCTTGGTTATAATATTAACATTACTAAAAAAGCCAAAGATTTTATTATTGATAAAGGCTGGGATGCACAATTTGGTGCAAGACCTCTAAAACGTGCCATTCAAAAACATGTTGAAGATCCTCTTGCTGAAGCGATTATCAAAGCCAAACTTCATAAAGGCGATAATATCATCATTGATTTTAATAAAAAAGATAATGAAATAAAGATCAAGATAAAAACGAAAGCAAAGGAAGTTAAGAAATAACTTAAAATATAAAATCTATTATTTTCTAAAGTCTCTGATCCTACCTGCTTTCTTTCTTGTATTTGGGAATTTTAAATCATAGAAAATATTAACATAATAAGTTAAAGTATCTTTCAAATCTTTTCTATTCACAAGTTCATGAATCTTTTTTGTTTCATAAAGTTTATTTGTAGTAACAATATCTCTGTCAACCTCAAAACCCGCACCTGTAACCACTCTTGGTCCGGCAAATTCAACAAGTCCACCTTTTTCGCCTATAATAATGTCTCCCTGGGTTACATAACTTGCATAAGCTCCTCCTGTAGTTGGTCCGGCAATAACTGATAAATACAATATCCCTTCTTTTTTAAGGTCTAATAATGACATATTCATTTTAGCCATCTGCGCAAGAGCCATAGGACCTTCATTCATCCTTGCACCACCCGAAGAACAAACAGAAATAAACGGATATTTATTTTTAATGGCAAAGTCAACAGCTCTTTTAAATTTTTCGCCAAACACAGCACCAAAAGAACCCCCAATAAATTGTATGTCAGTCAATACAAGAACAATGTCTCTGCCGTTTATTTTAGCAGTACCTGTAACCAGACTCTCGTTAGAAAAGCATTTATCCTGCATTCTTTCAAGTAAGCTTTTGTACTTACCAAAATTATATCTGTCACTACCAAATAATTGATAAATATTCAGATCATTTTCACTTTCAATATATGTATCTTTATCACATATCTTCTCAATTTGTTCATCAATACTCAGGTATTCTCCTTTTCCGCATTTTGGGCAAGCGTAATAATTGTCAACATATTTCTTATAAGAAACAAAGCCACATCCACCTGCAACTCTGAATAAATTTTGCTTTGGCTCCCATTCTTTAATGCATTCATATAATTCGGTTTCATCAATACCCTTTTTTTCCAAATGCGCTTTTATTAATAATTGATAATAAAAATCTTCGCGTTCAATATCAACTCTTTCTTTATCTGTATGAGGTTTTCTATTAGTTATTCTTTTAACAAGTTTTCCCAACTTATTATAAAATTCTCCATAATTCAGCACTTTCTCTCTTCTCTCTTTCAATAATTTTTTAATAATTTTCTTTTTTACAACTTTTTTCCCGCTTTTATAATGTGTTACAAATTCATTTAATTCTTTGGATACAGAATTTTTTATAGTATTAATTGTAAATTCATAATTGGTATGAGCACCTTTTTCATTTTCAGGTAGTATTTCATCAATCATGCCAATATCTCTGATATGTTCCGCTCCCGGTTGCAATACTTCCAAAGCATCCGGTAATGTAGCATCCAGTTCTTCACCGGCAGCCAATCTTTTATGGAATATAATACGGCTACAGCTTTCAGGAGCAATTACTGAATAAAGTGCATTTTCTAACATAAAGCCTTTGTCGGCTATTTGTATTGCTAATGCTCCACCACTGCCACCTTCGCCAATAACATAAGATAGTGTAGGAACTTTAAGTCCACAAAACTTGCTGATACAGTCGGATATCAAAAATGACTGTCCGCCCATTTCCGATTCCATTGAGCTGTTTCCGCCAAAAGTATCTATAAATGATATTACAGGAGTGTTGTTTTCTTCCGCTTCATCCAAAATATCAAGAATAAATCCATGACCTTCCGAAGTTACCATTCCGGTTGCTTTGCTTTTTTTTCCCTGTCTTCTTTTCTCCTGTCCAAGTATTATACATTGAATTTTGTCGATAGTACCTCTCGCAACAATTAGAGAAGGATCAGGTGATTTGTAGTATGATATTTTTTCAAAGACACCTTTAATAACATCAGAACTTCTTATTCTTTTAGGATGTCTGATTAAATCATATCGTTCAATTAACGTTTTTTTTGGTGTAATTTCTTTTTTTCTCATTATTGACTAATAATTAGTTGTAAATCAATATTTTTTGAAGGATTTAAAGAATTTGTGATTTATTTTTCCCGTTTATAATTCTTTAATTAAGTCCCAAAATTAGAAAAGAAATGTAAAAAACAAAGAATAATGATAAAAAAATACGGTTTGGCAAATATTTTTAATACAGAGATAGCTTATAAAATCTTGAATTTGTGTTTATAAGCAGTATTAATTCAGGAATATTTTTTTGTGATTTTTGCAAATATCATTGAGTTTGGCTTTTATATCTTTGTTTTCGTTACTTACATATTTAATTTCTTTTTTATCTTTGCAGCCAATTTATAGTATTGTTATTAATAGAATGATACTTAGAACTGATTAATTAACAATATTTTAACCAATATTTCTTATTATGAAAAACAATCAACTACCAAAAGGCGGTGAATTTCTGTTACAGGAAACTAAAGCAGAAAATGTATTTATTCCTGAAGAATTTGATGAAGAACAACAAATGATTGTCCAGACTTGTGAAGATTTTCTTGAAGCTGAAATATATCCAAATATGGAAAGAATTGACGAAAAAGAGCATGGTCTTATGGAAGACCTTCTAAAAAAAGCAGGTGAACTTGGATTACTTGGAATTTCTGTTCCTGAAGAATATGAAGGTTTTGACCAAGGCTTTATTACTTCAATGAAATCGAACGAAGCCATGGGTTCAGCAGCTTCCTATTCAGTTGCCATGATAGCTCATACAGGAATTGGCACTCTCCCGATTTTATATTATGGAAATGAAGAGCAAAAAGCAAAATATATTCCTAAATTAGCAACCGGAGAATTACTTGCATCTTATTGTCTTACAGAACCCGGTGCCGGATCTGATGCTAATTCAGGAAAAACCAAAGCAGTTCTTTCTAAAGATGGAAAGCATTATATTCTTAACGGACAAAAAATGTGGATCACTAATGGTGGTTTTGCTGATGTCCAGACTGTTTTTGCCAAGATCGACAACGACAGAGTTTTAAGTGCTTTTATAGTTGAAAAAAATTGGGAAGGTATAACCTTAAATCCTGAAGAAAAGAAAATGGGTATAAAAGGATCTTCTACAGTTCAGATATTTTATAATGATGTAAAAGTACCTGTCGAAAATCTACTTGGTAAAAGAGGTGAAGGATTCAGAATTGCACTGAATATTTTACATATTGGAAGAATAAAACTTGGTGCAACTGTTATCGGTGCCGCAAAACGCACTATCACACAATCAGTAAACTATGCAAATGAAAGAAAACAGTTTACTCAACTTATTTCAAGCTTCCCGATTATAAAGCATAAATTAGCTGAGCAGGTAATTAAAACATACACAACCGAATCTGCTGTTTACAGGGCAAGCAAAGATATTGAAGATACAATAGAGCAATACATAAATGAGGGAATGGAAAAGGGCGAAGCTAATATTAAAGGAGCTGCTCAATTTGCTATTGAATGTGCTTTATTAAAAGTTTATGGTTCCGAAGCTCTTGATTATATTGTTGACGAAGCTGTCCAAATTTTTGGTGGAATGGGATTCTCATCCGAAACACCTATTGAGAGATCTTATCGCGATTCGAGAATAAACAGGATATTTGAAGGAACTAACGAAATTAACAGATTATTGATGGTTGACACTGTCCTGAAACGTTCAATGAAAGGCGAAATTGATCTTTTTGCAAGAGCTAAACAAGTTGTTGATGAACTGAACAAAATCAGTGAACACGAATTTGAGTTAAAAAGTTATTACGAAACCAAACACGAAAACATAGATAATTTCAAAAAGGCAATCTTGTTAGTTCTTGGTAATGGACAGGAAAAATTTAAAAGAAAGTTTATGTTTGAACAAGAAATCTGGATGAATATTGCAGATATGATTATACCTTTATATGCTGCAGAATCTACTCTTCTAAGAGTTGAAAAATTAGAAATGTTGCATGAAGATGATGAAAATGCAGATAATAGAGAATTAAAACTCGCAAAAGATATTCTTAATGTTTATATTTACGATGCTGCTGATACTATATACAAAGCAGGTGCTGATGCAGTTAATTCATTCTGTCAGGGTAAAGAGCAGCAATTAATGCTTAAGGCATTAAATAACTTTACAAAAGTTGCAGCTGTAAACACTAAAATTGCCAGAAGAAATATTGCAGACAAACTTATTGAAGAGAATAGATATAAGTTTTGATTTCTTTTTCAGAAAAATAATACGCAACTATTAAGTGCCTAAAGTTTTATTACTTGCCAATTTTAAAAACTTTAGGCACTCGTAACTTTAGTTCACTTTAAGTACTTATTATTTCAAAATAGCTTTAGATATCACAATACGTTGAACCTGGTTAGTTCCTTCGTATATCTGACATAATTTGGCATCTCTCATCATTTTTTCAACCATAAAATCTCGTGAATAACCATCACCACCCATAGCTTGTACAGCATCAGTAGTTACTTTCATACCCATATCAGATGCATAAAGTTTGGACATAGCAGATAATTTTGAAGCGGATCTATCGCCGTTATCATATTGATAAGCAGCATTCCATGTTAGAAGTCTTGCGGCTTCAATTTCTGTTGCCATATCAGCTAACATAAATCCAATTGCCTGATTAGCTGCAATAGGTTTTCCAAACTGAACTCTGTTTTTTGTCCAGTCTTTTGCAGTTTCATAGGCAGCTCTTGCATTTCCAATACTTAAAGCAGCTACACCGGTACGGGTTCTGTCAAAGGTTTTCATAGCATAAATAAAACCCATACCTTCTCTGCCAATTAAATTTTCTGCAGGTACTTCCACATCATGATAAATAATCTCATTTTGAACAGAAGCTTTTTGACCCATTTTTTGTAGTCTTGGTAAAATTTCTACTCCGGGTAAATCGGCAGGAACAATAAACGCTGTTAGACTTCTTGATCCTTTTTCCGGATCAGTTTGCGCAAAAACATTATGGAAAGTAGCTACTTCACCATTGGTAATAAAACGTTTATGACCATTTAAAATGTATTTATCACCTTTTTTAATTGCAGTAGATTTGATTCCCTGAACATCGGAACCTGCATTAGGCTCAGTTAAACAATATGCAGCAACACCTTTAATCTCTTTTAGCAAGCCAAAGAATTTTTTATGTTGCTCTTCGTTTCCGCCAAGTAATAATGGTGTTAATGCAAGTGTATTTGCATCAATTCCAATTCCAATTCCAATACAACCTGCACCTAATTCTTCAGAGGAAAGTGTGCTATCGAAAATCGAATAACCGTTACCTCCATGTTTAACCGGTACAGGTCCATTCATTAATCCCTCATCATAAGCTTTTTTTACGATTGGCCAAGGGAATTCAGCCAACTCATCATACTTTAATCTGTTTGGAATAATTTCTCTTTTTGTGAAATCCCGATATTTTTCAATGATTTCTAAATGTCTTTTTTCAAGTGAAAAACCTATCATAATTTTTATCTCTTTATTTATTATTAATTTTTAATATTGAATGCAAACTTAAAAAAAATATATCATAAAACACAAAATTAAAAAAAAGTTGTTAATCAAACTCTCCTTCAAATGCTTTATTATACATTGTCATAGCTTTAAGACTCATCCCCATATTAGAAAATCCACCATCGTGAAATAAGTTTTGCATTGTTACTTTTTTGGTAAGATCAGAAAATAAAGTAATGCAATAATTTGCACATTCCTCAGCCGTAGCATTTCCAAGTGGTGACATTCTATCAGTAAAGTCCATCAATCCGTCAATACCTTTAACTCCGCTTCCTGCAGTTGTCATTGTTGGAGATTGAGAAATTGTATTAATTCTGATTTTTTTGTCTCTTCCGTAAATATAGCCGAAACTTCTGGCAATTGATTCCAGTAATGATTTTGCATCTGCCATATCATTATACCCAAATAAAGTTCTTTGAGCGGCAACATACGACAAAGCAACTACTGAACCCCAATTATTTATTGCATCCATTTTATTGGCTACTTGTAATATTTTGTGGAAAGATATTGCAGAAATATCAATAGTCTTTTTTAGAAAATCATAATTAAGATCATTGTAAACTTTTTTCTTCCTGACATTTAACGACATGCCAATGGAATGCAAAATAAAATCTATTTTACCATCGAATTTCTCCATGGTCTTCTTGAATAGGTTTTCAATATCTGCTACATTGGTTGCATCTGCAAGGATTATTTCGCTATTACACATCTCGGCAAGTTCATCTAATTCTCCAAAACGTAATGCAACAGGAGTATTTGTAAGTGTAAATTCGGCACCTTCTTCATAGGCTTTTTCTGCAACTTTCCATGCAATGGATTTATTGTCAAGTGCTCCGAATATAATTCCTTTTTTCCCTTTTAATAAGTTATAAGCCATAGTTAATATATTTAAATATGTTTATATTTGAATGTAACAAAAATAGTAAATTGATTAACAAACTGATCAAGCAATAATAAATTTAGTTTTTTCCTATCAGAAGTTCTTTGGCATTTTGTAGTGCAATTTCCGAAACTTTAGATCCGCTAAGCATTTTAGCGATTTCGTTTATCCTTTCACTTTCGCTGATTATTTTTATCCTTGATTTAGTAATGTCTTTATCGGTTTCTTTATAAACGAGATAATGAGAATCTCCCATTCCTGCAATTTGAGGTAAATGTGTGATGACGATGACTTGCATAGAACCGGAGATTTTTTTGAGTATCTTCCCAACTTTATTAGCGACATTTCCGGAAACACCATTATCAATTTCATCAAAAATGATAGTCGGGAGAAGATTTTTTTGTGATATTAATGATTTAATACTCAACATAAGCCTTGATAATTCTCCACCTGAAGCTATTTTCGACATATCACTCAAAACCCCACCTTTATTTGCATTGAATAAAAATTTCACTTTATCGAAACCATCAATAGTCAGTTTATTAAATTTCATTTGTTCAACTTTAAATCTGCCGTCAGGCATACCAAGCTGTGAAAGGAGTTCAGTAATATTTTTTTCAATTTTCGGGATTGCCTCTCCCCTGTTTGCCGAAATACTTTTGGCTAATTTTATCAATCCGGTTTCAATTTTCGATATTTCTTTTTTCAGCTCATCAATCTCATTTTCGAGTGATGATATTTCGTTAAGCTTTTCAGTTAGATTTTCCTTAACGGATATTAATTCATCAACACTATTAACACGATGTTTTTGTTGAAGATGAAAAACAGTATCAAGTCGATTGTTCAATTCCTCGACACGAGCCGGATCATAATTTATTCCATCCCCAATATTTTCAATCTCAGCAGAAACATCCTTCAAATCAATGAAATTGCTTTCAATCCTTTTCTTAATTTCTTCAAAATCTTTATTATACTCTGATATATTATTAATTAACGAAAGAATATTATTTAGTTGAGACAAGATATTTAGTTCATTATTTTCGAGTATCTTAGAAATATCTGCAAGATTAGTTTTTATTTCTTCATAATGATTCAGAAGTTCAAGTTCTTTTTCGATATTCACGAATTCACCGGAATCAAGATTTGCTTTTTCCAGTTCATCATACTGAAACTGAAAATAATCCTGATCCGATTTTGATTTACTTTCTTTTTCAATAAGTTCGTCAAGTAACTTTTTCTTTTCCGAATAATTTTTAAATCCTAAGCGATAATTTCGTAAAATTTCATTTTTATCAACATAACTATCAATTACAGCAAGTTGAAAATCAGAATTATTAAGAGTAATAGTTTTATTTTGAGAGTGAATATTTACTAATTTATCACCCAGTTCTTTTATCAGATTCAAATTAACCGGGGTATCATTGATAAAAGCTCTTGATTTTCCGTTTTTATTTATTTCACGACGCAAAAAAGTATTTTCATCATAATCAAGATCATTTTCATTAAAGAAAGTATTAAGATTATAATCCTTGATGTTAAAAGTTCCTTCTACAACACATTTTTTTGTTTTATCAAGAAGCACCTGCGAATCGGCTCTATTGCCGAGAATTAAAGACATAGCTCCGAGAAGAATAGATTTTCCGGCACCGGTTTCACCCGTAATCACTGAAAACCCATCCAAAAAATCAATATCTAACTTTCGGATAAGTGCGTAATTTTTGATAGAAAGATGTGTTATCATAAAAATTAATTCCTTGTTATTTCCTGATATTTAGAGGTATTAGCCGGATCTATATTTTTAAGAATTTCAACAGCTTTGGATTTTTCTTTTACTAATCCTTCTTTAAAAATATTTACAAATTCATCACGTTTGGCATCAGTTATCAGTTTCAAAAAAAACAATCCTGGACGTTCTTCGTAAACGGTTTCAAGTAGATCAAGACTTTGAGTAATAGTTGAACGTCCTTTTTCAACATTATCATACATGGCATCAAGACCTTTCAAATGGTACATATAATAAAATCTCCTTAAAGGTTTATATGCAGCATTTTGCAAATTTTCTATCATCCAGTATCTGTTACGTGTATCTTCATGAGATTTCCATCCGCTTTGAGGTACATTTTGTGCATTACTGACAACTGCTTCTGCTTTTTCGTAAAATGGTGTGCCTCCGTATAAAGTATATGAATCGAATTCCATTCCTAAAAAGACATAGGAATAAAAAGCAAGTACTGAAGTCAGATTTGATGTAAACGAATTATCAGAATAATCCAATGGTTGGTATTCAATATATTCAAACTGAAAATCTTTATCAACATAATTCAATAAAACCGAATTGTAATTAGTATTATAAACAGGTCTTCGTAATACCAGATTAAGATTAGCGGAAAAAACATTAGAACTTCTATTGGTGATAGTTATCACCATTGTACATTCTATTCTTTCATTTATCTCGAAAGCATAACTTGTCCATTTACGGTTATTCATAAATTCATAAATGGCATTTTGCAGAGTTTCATAAATTTGTTTATCAGTTCCTGAAACCTGTTTTGAGGTAACCTGTACGTCACAAAAAAGTTCCTGAGCATTTGAATTAAAACCAATGACCGATAACAACAGAAGTATGAATATTTTTTTCACAAATAATAATTTTAATTTTTCACTTAAATAACTCAACAATTTTATCAACAATATCAATTGCTACCTGCTTTTTATCTTTTAAGTCGAAATCAGAGATATTTCCATTATTGTCGATTATTGATATTTTATTTGTTTTATGTTTAAATCCGGCTCCTTTATCCTTCAAAGAATTAAGAACGATAAAATCAAGGTTTTTATTTTTCAATTTCTTTTTTGCATTATTCAGTTCGTTGTCGGTCTCGAGAGCAAAACCCACAAGTATCTGATTATCTTTTTTTTGTTTGCCTAATTGAGCAAGAATATCTTTTGTAGCTTTTAATTTTAATGAAAGATCAGTGGTATTCTTTTTGATTTTACTGTTTTCGGTCTTTTCCGGAGTATAATCAGCAACAGCTGCAGACATAACAGCAATATCACATTTCGAAAATTTTTTGATACAGGCATCATACATGTCTTCGGCTGAAACAACATCAGTCTTTGTAATTCGGGGAGAAAAGACTGATAAAGCGGTAGGTCCTGATATTAATTCAACATCGGCACCTCTACATGCCAATTCTTCAGCAATAGCATAACCCATCACTCCTGAGGAGTGATTTCCAATAAATCTTACAGGATCAATAGCTTCGTGAGTAGGTCCGGCAGTAACAATAATTTTTTTATTACTTAGTTGAGTTTTTTTTTGAAGAAATTATTAATTATTTCAAATATTATTTCAGGCTCTTCCATTCTTCCGGCACCACAAAGTCCACTGGCAAGTTCTCCCTCATTTGGGGAGATCAGGTGGTTTTCATGCGATTGCAATATTTTTATATTCTCCTGTGTTGAAGGATGTTTAAACATATCCAAATCCATTGCCGGTGCGAAAAAAACAGGACATTTTGCTGCGAGATATGTTGTAAGTACGAGGTTGTCAGCTATTCCGTGAGCCATCTTAGCCATCGTATTAGCCGTAAGCGGTGCAATAAGATAAAGATCAACTTGATTGCCAAGTTCAATATGACTATTCCAGCTACCTGTTTCATAATCATAAGATTCTGATAAAACAGGATTTCCCGATAAAGCAGAAAGAGTTAATGGGGTAACAAAATCTTTGGCAATATCAGTCATTAAAATTTGTACTTCAGCACCTTCTTTTTTAAGAAGTCTGACAAGTAAAGGAATTTTGTAGGCAGCAATGCTACCTGTTATTCCAATAGCTATTTTTTTACCTTTTAACATGATCTTTTCCGATCGGAATTATTAATCTGTTGATGGATTATTATCCGGTTTTTTGAAATAAATCTTATTATTTAAAAATTCGTCGATAGAAATTAGCGTTGGTTTTGAAAGTCTCTCATAAAACCTTGCAATCTCAATTTGTTCTCTGTTTTCGAAAATTTCTTCGAGGTTATCGGTTGGAGAAGCAAATTCCAAAAGTTTGCTATCAAGTTCTGTTTTCATTTCTACAGCAATCTGATTTGCTCTTTTCGAAATAATCGAAACAGTTTCGTAAATGTTACCAGTTTGTTGAAAAAAGTCTTCTTTGTTTCTTGTAATTGCTTCAGTTTCTGTTCTGATCTTTTTATAGTCCATAATAGATAAAAATAATATTTACTAATTATTAATTACTTCCAATGAATTTTTATAAATTTTTTCAGCTTGTTTCAAATAGCCACTTTCAGGAAAGGAAAAACGCAGGTTTTCATACGATTCGACAGCTAAAGAATAACGTTCTTTTTGCACTTCCGTGATACTATTTCGAGCATATTCATAATATAATTTTATTATATGATACAAAATATCTTCTCTATATTTTGTGTCAGGAAAATCCTTCAATACATTTTTAAAAGATAATATTGCTGATTTATAACGTTCCATTTTATAATATAAAAGGGCAGAATGATATGCTTTTTTTTCAAGTTTTTCTCTTAATTTATCAATTATGTTATTACAGTTTTCCACCCTGAAACTTTCAGGATACATATTGATAAAAAGTTGCAATTCTGAAATTGCATCATAAGTACTTGTTTGATCAAGTGAGTATTCTGGTGATTTCAAATATTTGCAATACGCACTCATATATACACATTCCTCGGCTCTTTTATTATTTGGATAATTATTTGCATATTTCTTAAAATAGTATGCAGCCATGATATAATCACGTTGTTCAAAATAGCAATATGGATAATAATAGTTTAATTCCTCTGCCTTATCAGTACCTCTGAAAAACGGTAACAATTGATCAAATAATTGCAAAGCTCTGTAATAATCACCCGAATCGTAATATTCAATAGCTTTTTTATACTTCAATTCATTATCACTGCTTTTCAACAATTTTTGATACTTACTGCAAGATGAAAGTCCCACAAGACCAATCATTAATAAAAAAAATATACCCTTTCGAATCATGGCGGCAAAATTACATTATTATATTGAATTATAAAACAAAAACTTATAATAAATCATAAAAAATAATTCTTGTACTAACGTTGCTTTCATTCGGCTTATTTTGTTTTTAACATTTTTTAGGGTTTCCAACCTGCATGTTATTTATTATTCAGAGTTTCAAGGTTTAATGGTTTCATGGTTTTACCAATTACAACCAATTACATTATCACCTTAAAATTTTATTCCAGTCATTTATTTGCAATAAAATTAATATTTGATATTTTTGCTGTTCATTTAAATAAATTTTTATAAAATTAAAACATACACAAGATGGATATATTTGAAAAAGTAACAACAAACTTAGGTCCAATCGGACAATATGCTGATAAAGCATTTGGATATTTTATGTTTCCCCGACTTGAAGGAGAAATCGCAGCAAGAATGCAGTTTCAGGGTAAAGAACAATTAGTCTGGAGTTTAAATAATTATTTAGGCTTAGCTAATCATCCCGAGGTACGAAAAGCTGATACTGAAGCAACAAAAGAATGGGGTCTTGCATATCCTATGGGAGCGAGAGCTATGTCGGGTCATACAAAATATCATGAAAAACTTGAAAGAGAACTGGCGAATTTTGTAGGTAGAGAAGCTTCTTATCTTCTAAATTACGGGTATCAAGGTATGGTTTCTATTATAGAATCATTAGTTGACCGCCAGGATGTTATTGTTTATGATTCGGAAGCACATGCATGTATTATTGATGGAATGAGACTACATTTTGGAAAACGTTTTGTTTACCCTCATAATAACATGGAAAACCTTGAAAAAGAGCTTGAACGTGCTACAAAAATCACCGGGAAAACCGGTGGAGGAATACTTGTTATTACCGAAGGTGTTTATGGAATGTCAGGCGATCTTGGAAAATTAAAAGACATTGTTAAACTTAAGAAAAAATTCCAGTTCAGACTCCTCGTTGATGATGCACATGGGTTTGGTACTATGGGCAAAACCGGTGCCGGAACAGATGAACATTTTGGAGTACAAGACGAAGTTGATGTTTATTTTGGAACATTTGCAAAAGCAATGGCAGGGATAGGAGCTTTTGTTGCCAGTCGTAAAGATGTAATTAGATCTCTTACTTTTAAAATGCGTTCACAGATATTTGCAAAATCACTTCCAATGCCAATGGTTTTTGGAGCAATGAAAAGACTTGAACTATTGAGAGACCAACCTGAACATAAACAAAAGCTATGGGATGTAGTTAATGCTTTACAAAAAGGTCTGAAAGAAAGTAATATGAATATTGGAAATACCGAATCTCCTGTAACTCCGGTTTTCCTTAGCGGTGGAGTCTCGGAAGCTACTCAGATAACTTATGATCTTAGAGAAAATTATCATGTTTTTTGTTCAATTGTTGCATATCCTGTTATTCCTAAAGGACTTATAATGCTTCGACTGATACCAACCGCTGTTCACACTCTTGAAGATGTGGAATACACCATTAAAGCTTTCGCTGAAGTGAAGAAAAAACTTGATGAAGGTAAGTATTCAAGTGGTGAGGTTATTGATGCCGCTATCGAATAAGTAAAATATTTCTGATTCTTGCAAAGACAATATCCAATTTAAACAATATGTTGGTTGGTTTGTCTTTTTAAGAGCCTAATAAACCTGTAATTTTCTATTAAATGTCTGTTTATCAGTTTTAATATTCATTAAATAAATTCCGGGTTTACAGCCGGGTAGTTCAATATTTAATAATTTGTTATTGAATTTCTTTTCAAATATTGCCTGTCCCGAAGAATTGAATATTACTATAGATTGAATTGTTTCAGGCGATTGAACAAAAATATTTCCTGAAGTGACCGGATTTGGAAAGACTTTTAAAATATCATTATTATAAGTTTCAATTATTCCTACAGAACTATCGCATGAAATATTCGCAACCCAGCCGGCTTTATTAATGTCTTGGTCGGAATGAAATTCAAAAGTAAGTGCACCTTCGTTATTTGAAGCGATAACAGTTCCTGGAGAATTGCTTCCGCAATATTTTCCTATCAATTGCGAAGAAGTACTTTCACCATCATAAATTTTTAACCAATCGTAATTACAATCATCTTCATATTCAATATCAAATAAAGTAAATTCTATTTTTATCAACGAATCAGTACTGCCAGGGTAAAAAACCATAGTATAATCCTCATTATCAGAATAATTTCCATCCTGACCTCCGGAATCAGTGAATATACCCTGACAAGTTGTAACGCTTGTATTTCCCATTGAATACTCAAGAAACACCGAAATATAATCAGATTTAGTAATAGTGCTGGTATCTGTGTCGGTAAAAATTGTAAGTGTTACATCAAAATCTCCCGTTTCGGAATATAAAATGCCGGATGGATTTTGTTCATCTGATGTTGCAGGAGTACCACCTTCGAAAGTCCACTCCCACCCTATCGGAACACCGTAGGATAGATCGGTAAAATTAACTATACTTCCAGTAGAAATACTTGTTTGATTGGCTGTAAAATCTGGAATTAAAATTCCGGGAGCCAATTGAATATTTTTTAATGTATAAGCACGATTAAAAGTCACAACATTAGTTAGTGTTTTTGGATAATATCCAGGTGCTGAATATATTACATCATAACTTCCGGCATATAACGGGCGATGATAGTCTCCAACAGGAAGTGAAGAAAAAACCATAGAACTATCAATATCATGACCATCAATAAAGACTTGAGCTTTTATTGATTCTTCTGTAATAGAATCGGTTATTATTCCTTTAATTCCATACTGAACCTGTTCAATATAATTAATTAACGAACGATAATTATAATCCCAGTGAGCATTAAGTTGAGAAGCAGGTAATAATTTAACATTAGACAATTCAAGAGTAAATTCACGGCATTGATGAAAGTAATTCATATAATCTTGTCGTCCACCATATATTGTGTACCAATCATAACCGTTTGTAATACCATTATCGTAACCAGTCATATATCCATAAGGAGAATATACATGGACAGTATCGGCATATTCATGGCAAACATATTGCCACCAGTTATCATCAGCATGTCTTGTGTACCAAGTATCCCAAGGATAATTACAAACTTCGGCACCACTATGCAAATTACAAGAAGTAACAAAACTATGGTCTTCGGCAAAATCCATAAAAGCGAGTGTTTCGGGTTGCCATGCGTTGCCATCAGGATGAGGTCCGTCTTCCGGATCAGGATAATTCCTGTTAAGGTCAATTCCATTCGCATTATAGCGAGTTGCTCCATATACACTACTATTTCCACCTGCATAAGTTCCATCAGGATTTGCGAGAGGATTTATCCAAATCTCATTATTATTGATCATATTAGTAAGCCTTGTATTAATACCATAATTCGATAAATAATAATCAATAAGACGAAGCATAAGAATATATCCAACAGTTTCGTCTCCATGCATTGTTGCTGTATATAAAAATTCCGGTTCATTTTCGTTTACCAAAAGATTGTCTGTAATTTTTGCAATAAGTAATTTTCTGCCGCTCGGCAGTGTTCCGATATTTACAATTTTACAGATATCAGGATAATCAGCTTCAAACTGAAACATCATTGCCTCGTAGGCTTCATAAGTTGGATAATAATCCCAATCATCAATACCTTCAGAATCTAAAAAATCCTGTAAGTTTAACATTCTTGGATTTTTGATAAGATCACCCGGTGAGGGAAGCAAAGTATAATCAATATTTAATTTCAGAAATTCCCTAAACTCATTTTTATTTGCATAAGCAAATATTTCGTTATCAACAATATTATCAATGGAAATAATATTTGTTAATGAATGGATTTCCTTTTTTGAATCTATGTTAAATTTAAAATACCTTTCTGTCTTTTTTATAAAAACCTTATTAAGTGTTTTTTCAATTTCATTTTCTTGTGAAAACAAATTTCCTGCAAAAGCAAAAAGTAATATTGTAATTATAAGTTTTATTGAATGGTTCATTATTTTGTTTCGGGTTTCGGGTTTTAGGTTTCTTTTTGTATTTCTGAAATAAGTTCTTGTAATTTGAGCTGCACAGATTTATCTACTTTAACAAGAGGCAATCGCAAATTATTATCGCACAATCCAAGTATTTCAAGAGCAGCTTTAATTCCGGAAGGACTACCGTGGGCAAATATTTCATTTATAAAATCAAATAATTTATAATGTAATTCTAATGCTTGTTTTTTGTTTTTTCTAAGGCACAGCGAAACCATTTCGGAATATTCTTTAGGAAAGGCATTGGCAGTTACAGAGATAGCACCGTCGCCACCAATTGCCATTATCGGCAAAGTAAGCACATCATCACCTGATATTACAAGAAAATCCTTTGGTTTGTTTTTAATGATCTGCATTATCTGATTTAGATTACCTGATGCTTCTTTTATTCCAATAATATTTTTGAAATTTCTTGCAAGTTTAAGAGTTGTTTCTGCAGATATATTTGAGTTAGTTCGACCGGGAACATTATATAATATTACTGGAACAGGACTTACCCCCGAGATTTCTTTATAGTGAAGAAATATTCCTTTTTGCTGAGGTTTGTTATAATAAGGCGAAACCGATAGGATGGCATCAATACCTTCGAAATCTATTGAAAGTATAGTATCTTTTATCAATTGAGTATTATTGCCTCCGATTCCCACTACAATAGGAATACGATTATCTACTTCTTCGACAACAAAATTTATCAGGGCATATTTTTCGTCTTTTGACAGGACAACTGATTCGCCGGTAGTTCCCATCACTACAAGATAATTAACCCCATTGCTGATAAGATGTTCAATAAGTTTTTTAAGAGAATTAAAATCTATTGTTCCATGTTTGTGAAATGGCGTAACTATCGCTACTCCGGTTCCTTTGAAATTGTAATTCATTAATCTTTGGTTTTAAATATGCTTAAATAATGTACTACTTCTTTAATAAAAAGATTAAGATTATAAGCTGATTTCATTTTTATCATAATATCCAGATAATCCGCACTTTCAGTATTATCAATCCCAACCTTGAGTTTTGCATGTGATAATGCTAAAAGATATTGAATTGGAAAGCAATTAGAATTATCAAGATTGATCAGAATATCAAAATCTTTTTCAATAAAATCCTCAACAAATGTTCCCGATGGTTTTTTAAACCAGTTAAGGTTTTTTGAAGTAAAAAGATCGTAAGAAAGCTTAGGCATTATCTGTTCTTTAAGGTTTTCGCTTTTGACCAGAGCAAGGGCTTTCACAATTTTTTTCTCGTTTTGGAGCATACTTACAAACTTACTGACTTTATTATATTCAGATTTATCATTAACAACAAACAAAATCCCAATCTCAGTAGCATCGTTGAGATTAA
>DAOVNY010000166.1 GCA_030630005.1 Bacteroidales bacterium
CCTCCGGCAGCATCAACAAAAATTTTCCATAAAGCATTTTCATTTCGTGTAACTTTTACAGATATTTCAAAAGAGCCGGAAAGCAATCCTTCAGTACCCCGACAAATCGAAGTATGCTCATCACCGCTTTGTCTAAACAACTCAATTGCATCATCTGAACCCGATTCACCAAATTGTAAATAATATCCGTTTAAAGGCAAATTAAGATCAGTTTGATCAGAAACCAAATAAATACGAGAGTAATTATTTGCTGACGGGCTAAAAGAAAGTTTTATCCAGAAACGCCATTCTGTTTCACTAAGCCCGGAATTAGTCGTAGATAAAAATGATTCTCCGGCATCTGTTGCATTCAATTGTAATTGAAGATCGGTGTTGATAATAAAATTCTCTGAATTGCCTGTCCAAAGCGGATCATTAGTAAAATCCCCATCCGAGAAATCGTCAATTATCTGAGCCATCAGGGAAACTGAAAAGAGAAAAAGGATTAATAATAAAAGCTGTTTTTTGTGAAATCGAAAGTGGGTTTGTATAAAATTCATAATAGTGTGAGTTGTTAGATAAAAATTAAAATACAATTGGTATAATATGTATTAATAACAGAATTTGAATTTTGTTCTTTTCAACTTTAAATAAAGGATAATAAGGATTTAACAAAAATATCACCGGATAAATTATGAATAATATGTAAATATACTATTTTTGCGAAAAAAATAAAACACTCTTTAAAATTTTATTAATTCAGTAAATTTACAAGTACAGAAGTGAAAATTTATAATGGAATAGAAGAATATAATTGCAATGAAGTGCCATCACCGGTAGTAACGGTTGGGACTTTTGACGGAGTACACGTCGGTCATCAGAAGATAATTGCAAGAATGGTAGAAGAGGCACGCAAGATCAATGGCGAAACAGTTTTGCTTACTTTTTATCCACATCCGCGTTTGGTTTTACACTCCGACAGTAAAAGTTTAAAATTTATAAATACACGGGAAAGAAAATTTGAGCTGCTTGAGAAATATGGAATACAGCACCTTATCATAATTAATTTTACCCGGGAATTTGCAAAGACTACTTCCAATGATTTTATCAAAAATATTATTATTGAAAAATTAAAAACCAAGAAACTTATTATCGGTTACGATCATCAGTTTGGGAAAAACAGATTGGGAGATTATTCTAACCTTTACGATCTCTGTAAAAAATATCCGTTTGAAGTAAAACGTGTACCTGCACAGGATGTAAACAAAATATTTATTAGTTCAACAAAGATACGTAAAGCACTGAATACAGGCAAAATAAAAAAGGCAAACGAGCTTCTCGGATATAATTATTCAATAAGCGGAAATGTAGTCAGGGGAGCAGGAATCGGGAAAACTATTGGCTATCCCACGGCAAATATTGATATCGAAGATGAATATAAATTGATTACCGCAAATGGTGTTTATGCTTGTCTGGTCGAATACAATAAAAAGATTTATAAAGGTATGGGAAACATTGGTTTCAGACCAACTGTTGATCATGGAGATTTGACTATTGAGGTTAATATTTTTGATTTTGACAAAGATATTTATGATGAAAACCTGAAAGTTTTTTTTATTGACCGTATTCGTGATGAAAAGAAATTTAAAAATCTTGATGCTCTAAAAGCTCAACTGCACAAGGATAAAATTAAAGTTTTGAAGTTGCTTAGAGTATGAGAATTACTGTAAAAAAATCCTCCCGTACGGGAGGATTTAGTATAAAATTGCTACTGTTTTTTCACAACTAATTCTGCTTTTATAAACCCCGGTGTTTCGAGTTTCGTAAGCTGGTTTACAATTTCTATTTTTACAGTTCCCTTTTCCTGAAATTGAAAGTTTTTTCTTAACGGAATAGTGAGGCTCCAGTTATCACCTTTTTTTTCACCATTATAATTGCCGTCATTATTAATGATTCTAATGTAATAAGACATTGCTCTTGTTTCACCGGAAGGGGTATAAAGATAAAAACTTATAGGTAGCATTTTTATTTTTAGTTGAGATGTGTGTTCGATGACAAGAAAAATATCATAGGGGCTATTAATATCAGAAATGGGAAATGTAAAATTCAGAGAATTAAATTTATTCCAGGAATTGTTTTCAAATCGTTTGGATTCTTTAAACACAATATTGTTTTGATTGCAGGCAGAAAGAGAAAGCAATATGATTGTTAATAAAACAATAATTTTTCTCATCATAATAGAATTACCAAATTTCATCCAAAAATAAGTAATACTTTTGTTTTTCAAAAATCGAATCATGACAAAGAAAAAATACTATGTAGTTTGGGAAGGAAAGATAACAGGAGTTTTCGACAACTGGAAAGAGTGTCACGAATCGGTTAATGGTTTTATTGGTGCAAAATATAAATCCTTTCCCGACAAGGTAACTGCCGTAGATGCGTATAGAAGAGAATACAGGGAGTTTTTGGGTAAAAACTTCAACAAAAAGCCGGTGAGTGCATCTCAAAAAAGATTTGTAGGAAAACCGGACCCTGAAAGTCTGTCTGTTGATGCTGCTTGCAGCGGAAACCCCGGAAGACTTGAATATCGTGGTGTTGACACCAAAAGCGGGATACAAATATTTAGAAGCAAATTATATCCTTTGGGAACTGTAAATCTTGGCGAATTTCTGGCATTAGTTCACGGCATTGCATATTTAAAACAAAAAAACAGCAACATTCCCATTTATTCAGATTCGAGAACTGCCATGAAATGGGTGAAAGACAAAAAGATAAAAACCACTTTACAACGAAATTTTAAAACCGAAGAGCTGTTTCAAAAAATTGACCGGGCAATATACTGGCTTGAAAATAATACTTATCCGAATAAAATTCTAAAATGGGAAACCGCGATATGGGGCGAGATACCTGCTGACTTTGGAAGAAAATAGATAATTACCGGAACAAATTTTGATTTTTGGTATTAAGGGAATAATAACACAACTTATTAACCTTAAATCAAAAAATCATGAAAAAATATTTTAGTTATTACCTTGTAATTATTTTCATTTTTATATTGTCCGGATCCTATGCTCAGGTTAATACATATCCTTATGTATGTGGATTTGAAACAGGTGTTGATGGAACACAGATAGTTGGAAATGAAGCAAACTGGGATGGTTCAGCTCAGTGGGATTATAATGATTATACGCCAAATATTGGTTCATTTTGTGCAGAGGCATCAATTTCCACATCAGGAGATAATTTCAGAAACTTATATGTTGAGCTTAATTTTTCCGGTAAGACCGGAATAAAACCCTCTTTTTATTATAAATCTACAAATAACAGTATTGATATACAGGTTGTTGGACAAGTAGATGGTTCGACCTGGGTTGTTTTAAAAGATTGGTTTGCTCCTGTTGCCGGTACATGGACAGAAATTAATTATTCTGAACTTTCAGGTTTGTCTGTTTTTGATAACGAAGCCAGTTCAAAGTTTGGAATACGAGCAAAAAAGAATACCGGAACGGCAATTTTAAGACTTGATGATTTCCAAATAGTAGTTGATAATACAAACTTATGGAAGTTGAATGCATCAACGAATGATTGGAACACAAGTTCAAATTGGTATATTTCAACAGTGCCCTCCGGTACAATTGATGTTGCAATACCTTATGTAAGTTCAGTCTCTCCTGTGATTGGTACTGCAAATGCAAGCTGTAGTAATATTAACATTTTACCAAACGGAAATCTTGATATTAATTCCGGAAATACTTTAACAGTAAACGGGAATTTCACTATTCAGTCGAACTCTTCCGGCAACGGTTCAATTATTAACAACGGGACTTTAACAATGGCTAAGGGAATAATAACCGTTGAACGCTACATTGCCGGTTATACAACTTCTGCTGATGGCTGGCATCTTTTATCTTCTCCGGTTAATAATTTTGGTATTAATGGTTCTGTTTTTGCTCCGGGCAGTTTAGATGATTTTTACAGATGGGATGAGGTGAATAACTACTGGGAAAACTGGAAGCCGGGAAATATTTTTACAACATTTGAAAACGGAAAAGGATATCTTGTTGCATATCAGAATACAGCAACAAAAGATTTTTCCGGAAATTTGAATAGTTCAGATGTTACATTTACAAATCTTACTGTTTCAGGTGGAAGTAATAGCGGATGGCACTTGCTCGGAAATCCATTTCCCAGTGCTTTAAAATGGAAAGATGGTAATTGGGGTTTATTAAATATTGGTGGTGTAGCGAAAATCTGGAATGAATCTGCCGGAAATTATTCTGATATTTCTGAAAACGAAATTATTCCTGCTACACAAGGATTTTTTATTCAGGCAACAAATTCAACAAATACAATTACAATTCCTAAAGTGTCCAGAACCCATAACTCTACAAATTTCTATAAAAACAATTATGAAATATCAGGAAAACTGGAATTAATAACCACCGGAGAAACAAATACATTTTTTGATAAATGTTATGTCGGTTTCCGGGAAAATGCTACACCGGATTATGATTTGGAATTTGATTCACGGAAATTATTCGGTAATGAAAATGCACCTCAGTTGTATTCAATTATCTCTGATGAGGAAAACTTTTCAATCAATTATCTTCCTCTATCATCAAAAAACAAAACAGTACAACTGGGTTTTGAAGTTGGAATTTCAGGAGTATATTTTATTGAAGCAAACAATCTTAACAGCTTCGACACATTGAGTCAAATTATTCTTGAGGACTTGAAAACAGGTATTTTTCATGATTTCCGGCAGGATAGTATTTATTCTTTTTTTGCAGATACCGATGATGACAGAGCCAGGTTTTTATTGCGTTTCAATGATTTAACAGATATTAATGAAACAGAAATACCGGAAGAAATTCAGGTTTGGGCTTATGGTAAGAATATTATTATCAAAAATAATAGTTCGGGAAAAACAAATATCCACTATCAAATATTTAATATTATGGGACAGGAAATAAAAAGTGGAAAAATAAATGGAAATTCTGATATTACCATCCCGCTTAATGTGAAAACCGGAAATTATATAGTACGCATTATCGGCAATACAGTTTATACAAAAAAATTATTCCTTAAATAAAAAATCAAACAATATGAAAGCCAATATTTTTAAAACAGTATTTATTTTTTTAGTAATCGCAATGGTTTTTTCAAATTTCAATGCTAATGCTCAGGCGCCAAATCCACCGGGGCAACATGGACAAAGTGGAGACAAAGCACCGGGAGGAGGAGCACCAATCGGAGGAGGGCTGCTGATACTTTTGAGCCTTGGGGCGGGTTATGGTGCAAAAAAGCTATATGATAGAAAAAAGAAAAAG
>DAOVNY010000212.1 GCA_030630005.1 Bacteroidales bacterium
CAACGCATCATAAAAAACTTCAACCGGATGAAGCGCTTTACGACCTGTACCATCCAAAATCTGTTCACGACACGATGTTCCGGGAGCTGCAATTATTGTAGTGGCTTCCGTTTTTCTTACTTCAGGAAACAAAACCAACTCCCCTATTTTCATCGAAATATCATAATGCTCTTTTTCGTATCCAAAGGCTCCTGCCATTCCGCAACACCCTGATTTAATTTCTTCTACCTCATAATTTTCAGGCAATGAAAGCATTTCCTTAGTCGGACCGGTTGATGCCAATGATTTCTGATGACAATGCCCGTGCAATTTTATAAATTGTTTTTTATCTGTGAATTGCTCTTTTGTTATGTTTCCTTTTTTAATTTCAGCAACAATAAATTCATCAATCATAAAACAAGATTTTGCTAAATTTACTGCATCATCTCTCAACTCCTTATCTGTAAGTTCAGTATACTCATCCCTGAACGTAAGTATTGCCGAAGGCTCAATACCGACAAGGGGAGTTTTTTCAGATATCACATTTTTCAATAAACTAATATTTTTATTTGCAATCTTTTTCGCGCTTCGAATTAATCCTTTTGATAAAAATGTTCTTCCGCTTAAAGTATGTTTGGGTATTTCGACATTATATCCTAAACTTTGTAATAATTTCACAGCAGTTATTCCAATCTTTACATCGTTATAATTAGTAAACTCATCAGCAAAAAGATATACTTTAGCCTTAGGATTTGCCACTTCACCATTTTTCCTAAGATTTTTCTTCATCCATCTACGCAAAGTAATTTTATACAAAAGCGGCATACTTCGTTGAGGAGCAAAACCCAAAATTCGTTTAACTAATCCTGAAAAGATTTTATTTTTCATAAAAAAGTTATAAATCCACGGCACAATCGAACCCAATTTATTAAATACTGTAATATAAGCAATTGCACGTGACCTTAGCGGGATAGTGTTGGCATCGTAATAATGCTGCATAAATTCGGCTTTGTACTTTGTAATATCAACACTTGAGGGACACTCGGATTTGCAGCCTTTGCACGATAGACAAAGATCAAGAATTTCATAAACTTCCTTTTGGTCGAAAGGATCAGTTTTATCTGAGTTAGTTAAGAATTCACGAAGAATATTTGCCCTTGCCCGTGTCGAATTATTCTCATCTTTGGTAGCCATATAGCTGGGACACATAGTTCCACCTATAATTTCCGATTTACGGCAATCGCCTGAACCTGTACATTTTTCGATAGCACGCATATAACCACCATCCTTCGAGAAATCAAAAACCGTATCAAATTCTTTTGTCTGCTGCCCCGGTTTGTACCGTAGAAAAGTATTCATTTGAGGAGTATCAACTATTTTTCCGGAATTAAAAATATTTTCAGTGTCCCAGATATTTTTAATTTCTTTTATGAGATTGTAGTTTTTCTCACCAATCATTAAAGGAATAAATTCACCGCGCAATCTCCCGTCACCATGCTCACCACTCAACGAACCATTATATTTCTTTACGAGATGGGCTGTTTCCAAAGCAATTGTATGAAAAAGCTCAACATCTTTCTTTTTCTTAAGATCAAGAACAGGTCTGAGGTGAAGCTCTCCGGTGGCAATATGAGCATAATAAACACAACTTAACGAATGCCTGTCGAGCATCTCATTAAATTCGTCAATATATTCGGGGAGAACTTCAGGATTAACAGCAGTATCTTCAACCACAGAAACAGGTTTGGCATCTCCTGGAATATTTGAAAGCAAGCCCATTCCTGCTTTCCGCAAAGCCCAGACTTTTGGAATATCATCATCATAAACAAGCGAAAAGTGATATGCAAACTTTTTATCCAACATTTCAGTAGTCATTTCTTTTACATGCTTCTGAATCTCCTCTTTATTATCGTTAATAAATTCCACAATTAAAATTGCAGCCGGATCACATTTAATAAAAAACCTGTGTTTTTTATATTCAATGTGTTCCTTGGTGCAGTCCATAATAGTTTTATCCATCAACTCCACAGAAGACGGATTATATTTTAATGCCACCAAATTTCCTTTAAGTGCATCTTTTATTGTTTTGGTATGAACACAAACAAGCATTTTTTCCTTTGGAGGCAATGGAACCAAATTCAATTTTATTTCGGTAATAAAAGCCAGAGTTCCTTCTGATCCTGCAATTAATTTACTGAAATTAAATTTTTCATTATTCTCCGAAAAAATCTCCGTTTCTAATAAAAGGTCAATCGCATATCCTGTATTTCTTCTTTTAATTGATTTATCAGGAAATTCTTTTCTAATATTTTTTTGGTTTTCCTTGTCGGAAAGAATTTTAAAAATATTTCTGTAAATATCACCCTCAAGATTTTCGAGACTGCATTTTTCCTGAAATTCTTCTTTCGTTAATTCACAAAATTCCACTTCAGAACCATCGCTTAAAATTGCATTCACCGAAAGAGTATGATCGCGAGTACTTCCGTAGATAATAGAATGAGCACCACAGGAATTATTTCCAAGCATCCCTCCTATCATACACCTGTTTGATGTTGAAGTTTCCGGTCCGAAAAACAAATTTTTAGGAGCAAGCATTTTATTCAATTCATCAAGAATAACCCCAGGCTGCACTCTCACCCAACTTTCCTTTTCGTTAATCTCAATAACTCCGGTCATATATTTTGAAACATCAACAATTATTCCCCCACCAACAACCTGTCCGGCAAGCGAAGTTCCGGCGGTACGCGGAATAAGTGAAACTTTATTTTTTCGCGCAAAGGAAATTATCTTTTTAATATCAGAATTGTCTTTTGGTCGGATAATGGCAAGAGGTACTTCGCGGTACGCCGAAGCATCAGTAGAATATATAAGACGAGAACTTTTATCAGTAAAAATATCTCCTTTTATCTCTTTCTCAAAATGGCGGATTTTATCAATTATTTCAGAAATAGCTAATTTCATCTAATATGCTTTTTCAAGTTTTTCGTGGTTTACAAAGTTATTATTATTTTGGATTATTGAATAAAATAAAGATCCTGCAAAACAAATAAAATAGTACACTGATTTTTATGATCTTTATGATTTCTTTGGATATTCTTTGAAGAGAATAAAATTTTTAAATTACTTAATCATGGCTAAATATTATTTTGATGTGCTGGATAACATAAATATGTCTATTGTTTTTTAGTAAAACTTGTCTTCAATAAGGTTAATAAGGTTTGTTAAGTGGTGGTCATTTTTTTCTACTAAGGTTAAAAAAATAGAAAAAAATAAGGTTCTGGAATTATACAATAGTCATATAACAACATCTTATTTTGCTAATAAAAACCTTATTTTTAAACATTTAACCTTAGTAAAAAAATATAAACACAGCCTAAAACCTTATTAACCTTATTTTTTTCAATTTTTGTTGATAATGTTGAATAAACAAGTTATAGTTTTCCATAAAACTTATGTTGCAACTCCAACTAATAGCTTTTTTTTCATCTCCAGCACATCAAAATAATATTTAGCCTCGATCATGCACATATATTCGTTATTCCAAAAATATATTTAAAATAATTTCAAAATAATTAGGAAGTTAGTTAATAATAACTAACTTTGCCGAAAATTAATCAATAAAAATCCTTTATTAAAATATTTAAAATGCAAACAGAAAGACAAACGCAAATCGTTGAAGCAGCCTTGGAGTTAATTACCAATAAAGGGATACAAGGTCTTACAATGAAAAATCTGGCAAAAAAAATCGGTATTTCAGAGCCGGCAATTTACAGGCATTTTGAGA
>DAOVNY010000070.1 GCA_030630005.1 Bacteroidales bacterium
ACCGAGCACAAGCAGGCGGAAAATCTTTTAGTGAAATCGGAAAAAAAATACAGGGATTTATTTGAAAAATCAGAAGATGCTATTTTAATTATTCATAACGGGAAATTTGTGGATTGTAATCAAGCCACAGTTAATATGCTTCGTTATAATAACAAAAGTGAGTTGTTAAATACGCACCCTTCGGAATTGTCACCTGAAAAGCAAGCGGATGGAAAATCATCATTTACAAAAGCAAATGAAATGATGAAAACAGCTTTTAAAAAAGGCAGTCACCGCTTCGAATGGGATCATAAGAGAGCTGATGGAGAAGTTTTTCCGGTGGAGGTGCTGTTGACCGCTATTTCTACCGATGAAAAAGATCAAATCCTTCATACGGTATGGCGGGATATTACGGATCGCAAGCAAATAGAAGAAGCAATAATTGTTGAGCAAAAACAGCTTCTTTCCATATTCGATAGTATTGATGAAGTGATATATGTTTCCGATCCGGAAACTTATGAACTTATATATTTAAACGAGGCTTTCAAGTTACGATGGAAAGGAAATATAGGCGATAAGTGTTATAAGATTATTCAAGGTCGAACTTCTCCTTGCTTATTTTGTAGCAACAAACATATTTTCGGAAAAAACCTTGGTAAAACATATATCCGTGAATTTCAGAATATAGTTGATAAACATTGGTACCGCTGCATAGATAAAGCTATAAAATGGACTGATGGACGTATGGTGCGTTATGAGATGGCAATTGATATAACCGAAAGCAAGAAAGCAGAACAAGCATTGCGCAAATACACTCTCGAACTTCAGGAACGCAACAAAGAGTTAGATGCCTTTTCGCATACTGTGGCTCACGATCTAAAAAATCCTCTCGGAACAATAATGGGTTTTGCTGAACTTTTATTCGAAGATTACTCTGAATTTTCTAAAGATGAGATACTGAACTATCTGAACATAATAATTAAAGATAGCAAAAAAACTCAACAAATTATCAATAACTTACTTCTTTTTGCAAGCGTAAGAAAAGCTGAAATAAAAATGGAAGAATTAAATATGAGAGATATTGTTGCCGAATCAATAAACAGTTTAACACCAATTATTGAAAAAAGCAATGCAGAAATTATTCTATCTGATGTTTTGCCCCCGTCTTTGGGTTATGCACCCTGGGTTGAAGAAGTATGGACAAACTATTTAAGCAATGCCATAAAGTACGGCGGCACTCCACCACGCATAAAAATTGGCGCCGATACAAACAAAGCAAAAAATGTACCCAAAGGAATGGTTCGTTTTTGGATACGTGATAATGGACCGGGCATTTCTGCCGATAATCGAAGACTATTGTTTGAAAAATTTGAACGCATCAATCAGATAACAATCGAAGGACATGGCTTGGGCTTATCCATTGTACGTCGTATTATCGAAAAACTGGGTGGGCAAGTTGGAGTGGAAAGTAATCCCGGTAGTTATCGGGAAGGAAGTCTTTTTTATTTTACTCTTCCTTATACTGTTAAAGCTAAAGAAAAGTAATTATACTAATTCTTAACAATTTTGCAAAGCAAAAGCTGTTTATACAGACGCACAAACAAGTTTGGAAGTAGTAATGCGGTACAAAACAAAACTATAAATTTTGCAATTCTGTTCCGTACAAGTATAACAATAAATAAATATATTATGAAAAAGAGAGAGACAAAGTTCCGTGAACTTGTTGAGGTTTCCAGCGATTGGATATGGGAAGTGAACAAAGAAGGTGTCTATACATATTCCAGCCCCCGGGTTGAAGCCTTGTTGGGATACAAACCTGAGGAGGTCGTGGGCAAGACCCCGTTCGATCTGATGCCGCCGGAAGAGGCGGTGCGAATTAAGAAGTTCTTCAATGAAACGACCAAAAACGGTGAGCCAATCGTTGCATTAGAGAACGTAGTCCTGCACAAAGACGGCAGGCGAATTGTCCTTGAAACAAGTGGCGTTCCGGTTTTTGACAAGATAGTGAAGGTCATTGGCTTTCGAGGGGTGGATCACGATATTACCAATCGTAAGCAAGCAGAAGAATCGCTACGAAAATCGGAAGGACAATTCCGGTTAATTGCAGAAAACACAAGTGATGTTATCACCCTGCAAACATTTGACCTGAAAGCTTCTTATACTTATGTAAGCCCTTCAGTAAAAGCTGTGAGTGGTTATGAACCGGAAGAAATGCTCGGCAGATCTACTTTTGAATTTATTCATCCCGATGATAAGAAAAAGTTATACCCCCTGCTAAAGCAATATGTAAATCTAAAAATAAAAAAAGTACTTACAGGAAAAAAACTTCCTTTAAAAACAGCAATCGAATTACGCTTTAAAAATAAATCCGGAAACTGGCGTAATATTCAATGTAACGGGAATATCGTAGGAAATCAAATACTGTTTGTTACCAGAGACATCACAGAGCAAAAACAGGCAGAGAATCTTTTAATGAAATCGGAAAAAAAATACAAGGATTTATTTGAAAAATCAGAAGATGCTATTTTAATTATTCATAACGGGAAATTTGTGGATTGTAACCAGTCCACAGTTAACATGCTTCGTTATAATAAAAAAGATGAGTTTTTAAATACGCACCCTTCAGAATTGTCACCGGAAAAGCAAGCGGATGGAAAATCATCATTTACAAAAGCAAATGAAATGATGAAAACAGCTTTTAAAAATGGCAGTCACCGCTTCGAATGGGATCATAAGAGAGCTGATGGAGAAGTTTTTCCCGTGGAGGTATTATTGACCGCTATTTCTACCGATGAAAAAGATCAAATCCTTCATACGGTATGGCGGGATATTACGGATCGCAAACAGGCAGAAGAAGATATGAAAATAAAAATGAATGAACTTGAAATTTTCAATGATGCCGCGGTGGACAGAGAATTAATAATTAACGAATTAAGAAAAGAGATTAATGTATTGCTTGAGAAATTGGGTGGAAAACCAAAATATGAGATTGTAGAGTAAAGACTCCCGGATTCACTAATGTATCAGGATGAAATTTGAAATTAGAAATTAGAAATTTGGGTACTTTGCTAACTTTTTTTAGAAAGCCATAAATCCGTAAGGATTTTTATTAGTGTAATGTAATGAGTGCATTAGACAGAAAATCGTTCATCTATTTTGGTGATATAAAATTAGTGTTAATAAGTGAAATTAGTGTCCAAATGGAATCCGCTTGCGGATTTATGGGAAAGTGAAAAATAATCTGTGAATCTGTGGCTTAATAAAAAATAAAATTAGAAATTAGTATAAATTTTGCAGACAGTTCAAATTTCAAATTTCAAATTTCCATATCTGGATTTGGCAAAATGTAATCAACGGTCTAATCAACTAAAAATGCAACAAAAAAATATATAAACAGATGAAAATACGAACAAAACTTGGAATTTTACCAATTGCATTAGCCGTAATAATGCTTACAGTATCGTTATTAATTACCATTTTGATATCTAATAACACCGTTAAAAATCAGATTGGAAATCACTTATTGTCAACTGCACAATCCAGAGCACATAATATCGAAACACTTTTGAATGATTATAAAGAAGTTGTTCATACACTTGCAGTAGGGATACCTTTCACAAATGTGTTTGACACGCAAATTGATTATACAAAAAGAATGAATGAATGTAATCTAAGGATAAAACGAACTATTGAATCTTATCCTGACATTTCCACAATAAGTATCTTAAATAAAAATGGAATTGTAATTTCCTCCAGTAACGAAGATATTGGTTACGATCTAAGTAAAAGTGATATCTTTACAAAAGGAAAAGAAAATGTTTATATTGCAGATATTCATAAATCTGAACATACAGGAAACCTTATCCTCAGCATTTCGTCACCAATTTTTTTAAGGGAAACATTTTCAGGGGTTATGATCATTAATTTTGGTGTAGAAAAAAGATTGTTTAAAATATTAACAGATACCACCGGACTGGGAAAAACCGGAGAGATATATCTCGTGAACAAAGATGGCATCATGCTCTCTCCTTCCAGATTTATTGATGTTATAATCTTAAAAACAAAAATAAACACTAAACAAGTAAAATTATTTTTATCAGAACATCTGGTAAAAGGACTTCCTGAAAATACAGAACAAAAACCAACAAATTATCTGGATTATAGAGGAAAAAAAGTTCTGGGTGTACACTTTTATATTTCTGAGATGCAATGGGTTTTGATTGCAGAATTTGATGTTGAAGAAGTATATAAACCGATAAATAAGCAGGCTATTTTACTTATAACTATTTTCTTGGTTTTATTTTTAGCTGTATTGTTTTTCGCTTTCAAACTATCAAAAGGTATTACTTCGCCGATTATTAAATTGCACGAAGGAACCAAGGAAATTATCAAAGGCAACCTGGATCATAAAATAGGTGTTGGATCAAAGGATGAAATTGGCGAACTTTTCCACTCATTTGATATTATGACCGGCAGATTAAAAAAATCGCAAAATAAAATAGATAGACACACAGAAGTCCTTAAAACAACGGTAAAGGAAAGAACTGCTGAATTGGAAAAGCAATTTGAAAAAAGCGAAAAACAAAGAATTGCCACTCTCGTTGTTATGAATGATCTTAATAAAAATACTAAGGAATTAAAGGAAGAAATCATTGAGCGTAAACGTGCTGAGCAAATCCAAAAGGTGTTATATAATATTTCTAACGCAGTTACCACAACTAATACCCTTAAAAAGTTAATTAGCAAGATACGAAAAGAAATGGGAACAATAATTGATACAACAAACTTTTATATTGCCTTTTACGACAAAAAATCCGATATGCTTTCATTACCATACTATGCTGATGAAAAAGATAAGTTTACTTATGCTCCGGCAGCAAAAACATTAACCAAGTACGTAATTGAAACAAAAAAGCCATTACTGGCAAATGTCGAATTAAAGAAAAAGTTTGTTAAGGAAGGTAAATTGGAACATCAGGGAAGCGTATCAAAAATATGGCTTGGAGTGCCTCTTAAAATTGAAGGAAAAATAACCGGTGTTCTTGCTGTTCAAAGTTATACCGACGAAAATGCTTTTGATGAATCAGATATGGAAATGCTTGAGTTTGTATCAGACCAAATTAGTATTTCCATTGAACGAAAAAAAGCCGAAGAAGAACTCGCCAAACACCGCGATCATCTCGAAGAACTTGTTAATGAACGAACCTTAGAACTGGAAAAATCACAAAATTCATTAACCTTATTACTTGATGATGTTAATGATATTAATAAGGAACTTCAAAAAACAAATACTAAATTAGACTCAACAAATAAAGAGATGGAAGCTTTTTCTTATTCCGTTTCTCATGACCTTCGCGCCCCATTAACCAGGATGGATGGCTTTAGTCAGGCTATACTTGATACTTATTCGGATAAACTTGATGAACAGGGAAAACATTTTTTAAATCGTATAAGATCATCCAGTCAGCACATGGCAAAACTTATTGATGATATGCTCGCTTTGTCAAGAATATCAAGAAAAGATATTTTCAGGCAACAACTTGACCTCACACAATTAGCAGAAAATATTTCTGAAGAACTGATGAACGCCGAACCAAAAAGAAAAGTGAATTTCAAAATAAAAAAGGGACTAAAAATTAAAGCAGATCAAAAGTTTGTTATAATTTTACTTCAAAATCTTCTTGGTAACGCTTATAAGTTTACGGGAAAGAATAAAAATGCAGTAATTGAATTTGGTACAAAAACAATTGATAAAAAAGAAGTTTTCTTTATCAAAGATAACGGTGCCGGATTTAATATGAAATATTATAACAAAATATTCACAGCATTCCAGCGTCTGCATCACGAAGATGATTTTAAAGGCACAGGAATAGGACTTGCAATAGTGCAAAGAATAATAAACAAACACGGCGGGGAAATTTGGGCAGAAAGCGAGAAAGGGAAAGGGAGTGTATTTTACTTTCATTTGTAATGAATTGGGAGATAGAAACTGGAAATTGGAAATAACAAATAAAAAAATATGAAAAACCTAAATCTACTTTTAATTGATGATGTTGCAGATGACGCTGAATTAATTGTTTTGCAATTACTATCGGAAAAGATAAAATTTACGTGGACACATGTTGATACTGAGAAAAAGCTTAAGGCTGCCTTAAAAGATGAAGAATGGGATGCAGTGATATCGGATTATGCTATGCCCGGATTTGATGGACTTTCGGCACTGAAAATAGTAAAAGAGTGGGATGAAGATATGCCTTTTATTATGGTTTCGGGAACTATTGGAGAAGATGTTGCCATAAATGCTATGAAAAAAGGTGCACAGGATTATCTGATGAAAGAGAACCTGAAAAGACTTGGACAGGCTTTGTTGAGGGAAATTGAAGATGCTAAAAATAGACGTCATAATAAAAAAGTCAGTTTAGCTCTTGCTCAAAGCGAAGCGGAATTGAAAAGTGTTTTAATGACCTCACCCGTAGGAATTGGTATTGTTCTTGAGAATAGAATAATGCAATATGTAAATGAAAAAATAAGTGAAATTACCGGCTATGGTAAGGATGAACTTATTGGAAAAAGTTCCAGAATTTTTTATATTAATGATGATGAATTTGAGAGGGTCGGAAAGAAAACATATTCTGATGCTGAGAAAAAAGGTACCGGAACAATCGAGTCTCGTTTAAAAAGAAAAGATGGGAAGAATATAGATGTGCAAATTATTTTATCGAGAATTAGTAATGATAACAAATCTAAAGCTTATACTTTTACTTTCGATGATATTACAGATAGAAAAAGAGATGAAAAGATAAAATCAATTTTATACAATATTTCAAATGCAGTTATCACAACAGATAATCTTAAAAAATTAATTAGCCTTGTTCAAGAAGAACTGGGAACAATTATTGATACAACAAATTTCTATATTGCCCTTTACGATAGTAAAACCGATACGTTTTCATTGCCATTTTTTGCCGATGAAAAAGATGATATACCTTCTTTTCCGGCAGGAAAAACCTTAACCTATTATGTTATAAAAACTCAAAAATCCCTTCTCGCTACTAAAGAAGTAATAAAAAAATTAAAAAAATCGGGAGAAGTTGAAAGTTTCGGGACTGATTCGGAAATATGGCTTGGTATTCCTTTAAAGATAAAAGACAAGGTTACAGGTGTTGTGGTGTTGCAGAGTTACGATGATGAAAATGCTTATACTAAAGACGATTTGAATACACTTGAAATGGTTTCACATCAGGTTAGTATTTCTATTGAACGTAAAAAAGCAGAAGAAGATTTAAAAACAGCTCTGATAAAAGCCAAAGAGTCAGATAAATTAAAATCTGCATTTTTATCTACTATCTCGCACGAGCTTCGTACTCCGCTAAATGCAATTATCGGTTTTTCAGAAATCATTGATGAAGAGCTTCCAATGGAAGATATTATTGATTTTGCAAAAATGATAAATAAAAGCGGGCATAATTTATTCGAAATCATTGAAGATATACTTGATATTACTGATATTGAAAGTGAAAAATCAGAATTAAGCAAAATCGAATTTCAAGTTAGTTCGATTTTTGATGAAATTGCTACGGTTATAAAATCAATACAAGAAAAAGAAGACAAAGAACATCTTGAAATAAAATTAAATATTCCTGCTGACGCAAAGGATTTAAAGATAATTTCCAATAAATTAAAAGTAAAAAAGGCTCTTATTCATCTTTTAAGAAATGCATTCAAATTTACGGAAAAAGGTTATATCGAATACGGTTTAAAGCCGGAAAAAGATAAAATCGTTTTTTATGTTAATGATACAGGAGTAGGAATACCCGATAATAAACGAGATATTGTTTTTGACAAATTCAGGCAAGCAGACGATTCTCATACACGGAGATTCGGGGGTATGGGAATAGGTTTAACTTTAGTTGAAAAAATAATTGAATTACTTGATGGAGAGATATGGTTTGATTCCGTTGAAGGGAAGGGTACAACTTTTTATTTTTCAATACCAGTTATTGCAAAAGAAACAGAAGTAAAAACTGATATTAAGAAAATCGGAAAAGATTTGGCAGGAAAAACAATATTGATTGCAGAAGATGAAAACTCAAATTTTTTGCTTTTGGAAAAAATACTTGAACTGGAGAAAATCAATACTATTAGAGCGGTTAATGGAAAAGAAGCAGTTGAAAAATTCAAAGAGTTCAAAGAAATTGATTTGGTTTTGATGGATATAAAAATGCCTGTTATGAATGGTTATGAGGCAACTGATGAAATAAGAAAAGTTTCTGATGTTCCTATCATTGCCCTTTCGGCATATACTGGTAATAATGATAAAGAGGAAGCTCAAAATAGTGGCTGTAATGATTTTATAGAAAAACCAATTAAACGTACTAAATTGTTGAAAAAGATAGCAGGGTTTTTGGATGCTTGATTCTGGATACTGGATACTGGATACTGGTTTCTGGTTTCTGGTTTCTGGATACTGGATGACAAAGGATCGAGTATCAAGGATCGAGTATCAAAGATCAAGAATCAAGAATCAAGAATTATCTTGAAACTTAAAAACTGTCCAGAGTATAAAAAAAATATCTTTAATAAAATAAACTAAAAGCCATGAATGAACAAAAACTAAACCTGTTAATTTTAGAAGACAATCACGATGATGCAGAATTGATGGTAAGAGAACTTAAAAAAGAAGGAGTTGTTTTTAAATGGAAAAGAGTTGAAACGGAAAAAGAATTTAAAAAAGCCCTTTCCGAAAAACCGGACATTATTTTAGCAGACTACAAATTGCCTTCCTTCGATGGCATGACTGCAATAAAACTGCAACAGCAAATAGTGCCAGAAATTCCGCTAATCCTTGTCTCCGGCTCAATAGGCGAAGAACTTGCAGTTGAGTGTTTAAAAGCGGGGGCTTCGGATTGTATTCTCAAAGATAAACTCTCCCGACTTAGTCCTGTTGTGAAACATGTACTAAAAGGAGCTGAAGAACACAGAGAACGAAAAAATGCAGAAGAAAAAGAAAAAGAACACTACAAAAATATTGAGTTGCTTTCCGAAACCGCAATGCAATTTGTTGAATTGCCAAAAGATAAAGATATTTATAATTTTATTGGTGAACAACTTCATAAGTTTGTTGGTAAAAATTCTTATGTTATTGTTAATTCTATTAATACTGATAAAAATATCCTGACCACTCGTGCAGTTATTGGAATGGGAAAATTATCTGAAAAAGTTGTACATCTTTTCGGAAGACATCCTGTAGGTGTAACTTATAATGCAAAAGATAAAGATATTATTTATCTATCTGACGGCAAATTGCATTTATACGAGAAAGGATTGTATGAAATATCATTGAAGACTATTCCGAAAATTGTCTGCAATTCCATAGAAAAACTATTGAACATAAAAACAATTTATGGAATCGGTTTTACAAAAGATAATGAGTTATTCGGAACTATAATCATATTTTTAAAAAAAGGTGCCGGTGAACTTAAAAATAAGCAAATACTCGAAACATTTTTAAAACAAGCTTCCATAGCAATTCAAAAAAGACAAGCAGAAGAAACCCTGCTGGAAAGTGAAGAAAAATATCGTACTCTCGTGGAATTATTGGTAGAAGGAATTGCAGCAGTTGATAAAAACGAGAATTTTATATTTGTAAATCCGGCAACATGCAAAATATTCGGATATTCAAAAAAAGAACTGCTTCAAATGAACTTCAAAGAAATTTTATCTCCTGAAGATTATCAAAAAATACTGCAACAAATATCCATAAGAAAAACAGGGAAATCAAGTAAATATGATATGAATATTATCAAGAAGAACGGTGATATTTGCATTGTTACAACAAGTGTCAGTCCTATATTTAAGAATGGGGAATTTAAAGGTTCTTTTGGAATATTTCAAGATATTACCGAACGCAAAAAAGCAGAACAAGCATTGCACAAATACACTCTCGAACTTCAGGAACGCAACGAAGAGTTAGATGCCTTTTCGCATACCGTGGCTCACGATCTAAAAAACCCTCTCGGAACAATAATGGGTTTTGCTGAATTTTTATTCGAAGATTACTCTAGAATTTCTAAAGATGAGATACTGAGCTATCTGAACATAATAATTAAAGACAGCAAAAAAACTCAACAAATTATCGATAACTTACTTCTTTTTGCAAGCGTAAGAAAAGCTGAAATAAAAATGGAAGAATTAAATATGAGAGATATTGTTGCCGAATCAATAAACAGTTTAACATCAATTATTGAAAAAAGCAATGCAGAAATTATTCTATCTGATGTTTTGCCCCCGTCTTTGGGTTATGCACCCTGGGTTGAAGAAGTATGGACAAACTATTTAAGCAATGCTATAAAGTATGGCGGCACTCCACCACGTATAAAAATTGGTGCCGATACAGATAAAGCAGAAAATGTACCCAAAGGAATGGTTCGTTTTTGGATACGTGATAATGGACAGGGTATTTCTGCCGATAATCGAAGACTATTGTTTGAAAAATTTGAACGCATCAATCAGGTGATAACCGAAGGACATGGCTTGGGACTGTCCATTGTACGCCGTATTATCGAAAAACTGGGTGGGCAAGTTGGAATGGAAAGCGAACAGGGAAAGGGAAGTCTTTTTTATTTTACCCTGCCGTTTGCCACCAACACACTTTCCGAAACTTGAAACCTAAAACTTAAAACATGAAATACAGTACCAAAGACCATCTCTTGAAAGAGATAGAAAAATTAAACAAAAGAATTGCTGAACTGGAGAAATCTGAAACCGACCACAGGCAAGCAGAAGAAACATTGAAACAATCTGAAAAAAACTATCGCGACATCTTTAACAATGCAACTGATGCAATTTATATTCAAGATAGGGAATATCGTTTTGTTGATGTCAATAAAGGAGCCGAGGATATGTACGGTTATCCAAGGAAATTTTTCATAGGAAAAACACCTGGATTTTTATCCGCTCCGGGAAAAAATGATATGAAAAAGATCATCGGCTTTGTCGAAGATGCATTTAAAGGTAAACCCCGGCAATACGATTTCTGGGGAATAAGAAAAAACGGTGAAGTATTTCCTAAGATTGTACGTTCGCAGAAAGGAATTTATATGGGGAAAGAAGTTGTTGTTACTTTTGCCGTTGACATCACCGAACGTAAGGAGGCAGAAAAATCGCTGCGAAAATCGGAAGAACAATTTCGATTAATTACAGAGAACACAAGTGATGTTATTACCCTGCAAACATTTGACATGAAAGCTTCTTATACTTATGTAAGCCCTTCAATAAAAACTATAAGTGGTTATGAGCCGGAAGAATTACTCGGTAGATCTGCTTTTGAATTTATTCACCCCGATGATAAGAAAAAATTATACCCCCTGCTAAAGCAATATGTAAATCTAAAAATAAAAAAAGTACTTACAGGAAAAAAACTTCCTTTAAAAACAGCAATCGAATTACGCTTTAAAAATA
>DAOVNY010000083.1 GCA_030630005.1 Bacteroidales bacterium
TATAAAGTAATGCCATAAAAGGTACAAGCTTTGATGTTACTTCGGCAATTCGTTTTATGCCTCCAACAATAACAAGAAGTACAAATGCTGTAATTATTGATGCTTTAATATATTTACTGGGAAATGTAAAACCAGCCATCGTAATCATCTCGGGAATATTATAACTGGAATGAAAAATACCTATCATTGAGTTAGACTGAGCCATATTTCCGGTTCCGAGAGAGCATAATACCGCTGCAATGGCAAAGATCACTGCAAGTACTTTTGCAAATTTACCGAGTATATGTTTCAAACCGTATTCCATATAATACATAGGTCCACCTGATACCGACCCATCCGAATTAAAATGCCTGAATTTATGAGATAATGTACATTCGGTGTATTTAAGTATCATACCAAGAAAACCTGTAACCCACATCCAGAAAATTGCTCCGGGTCCTCCGAGATAAATTGCAAGTGCTACTCCAACTATGTTTCCGGTTCCTACTGTTGCTGATAAAGCAGTTGTTAAAGCTTTAAAATGATTGACATCTCCTTTGTCTTCAGCTTTATCATATTTTCCTGCAATTATTCGAATAGAATGCCAAAGCTTGATAATATTTAAAAATCGTAATTTAATAATAAAGTACAATCCTGTTGGAATTAAAAGTGCTAAAATTGCATATCCTCCAACATAATCGTTGTAAGTTGTTATAATCTTATCAAAAAATTCTAATGCTTCTGTCATTATCATATTTTTTAGTTCTACTGTTGCTTTAATGGAAATGCGTAAATGATTAAATGCGTAAATGATTAAATTTGTAATAGAACCATTTTATTATTGTTGATGAAAAACGATTAATAAAACATTCTGAAAAAATAAAAAATAAAAAAAATAATGAGGAAAGTGAGAAAAGAAAATATTTTTTCATATTTTTAAGGATGAATTAATTTTGACAGGCAAAAATGCTAAAAACTCAGTTATAAAAAAAATTATTTTTTCAGAATAAATTAACAAAAAGATTATTTGCAAATTATGAATACTATTTTAAACATTTCTTTTGACTTTGATTTTTTACCATTATTGATAATTGTTTCAATAGCATGGGCTATCCCAATGCTATTGACCTTGTTGCGTTTCAGAAAAATACCCATTGTTATTGTTGAAATTGTTGCAGGATATTTTATTGGAAAATATTTTTTACAAATGGCTTCGGTTGAGAGTATGCAAATTTTGGAATTTCTTGCTCTTACCGGATTTATTTTTTTAATGTTTTTAAGTGGATTGGAAATAAATGTTGATCAGTTGTTAGCTTCATTTCCCAGAAAAAAACTTACTTATGCAAGATTTTTAAAGAATCCTCTTCTCGTTGGTTTTTCTATCTTTATTATTACATTGGTTTTGTCATATTTTTCAGCAATTTTATTGTCTAATATTGTTAAAATTAAGCATATATGGTATTTTTCTTTAATCATGGTTACCACTTCCGTGGGAATTGTTTTGCCGATTCTTAAAAACAGGGGAGAGATAAATTCACGTTTTGGTCAGATGATAATTCTCGGTGCTGCAGTTGCTGATATTTTCAGTATTATCTTGTTCACACTTACGGCTATTGTTATGCAAAAAGGATTTAAATTTGAATTATTGTGGATACTTGCACTGCTTTTGATTTTTTATATTTTTTATCATATTGGTAACTGGCTGAAAAATGTCAGGTTTTTCCAAAAGGTTACTTTCCAGCTTTCTCATGCTGCATCACAGATCAGTTTTCGTGGTACTATAATGTTGATATTGATATTTGTGGTTTTGGCTCAGTATATCGGAAAAGAAGTGATTTTACTTGGTGCTTTTCTTGGAGGATTACTGTTGTCAATATTCCTTCATAAAGAGAGATCGTTATTAATAATTAAACTTGATAGTGTAGGATTCGGATTTTTTATTCCTATATTTTTTATAATGGTAGGAGTAACATTTGAGCCGGAAGCCTTGTTGGAACTTGATAATAGTTTATTTATTTTTCTTCTGTTTTTGTTGATAGCATTATTTGCTGTTAAAGTTATTCCCTCATTTTTATGGTTTCGCTTATTCGGATTTAGAAAAGCAATTTCCGGTGGCTTTTTAATGGCTTCGCGATTAAGTTTGATAATTGCAGCATCTACAATTGGGCTTGAACTTGGCCTGATTTCTCCGGGAATAAATGCCTGCTTTATCTTAATGGCAGTTTTAACTTGTTTGTTTTCTCCGGTTATTTATAATTATCTAACTCCAAAAGGTGTTTTTGCAAGCGATAAAACTATTATTGTGGGAGGAAGCAGTACCGGTGTTCTACTTGCCAGAAGATTGCAGATGCATAATAAGTCTGTTATTATTATTGAAAATGACAAGAAGAGATTTGAAGAGATAACTGCAAAAGGTATTCAAGTGATAGAAGGCGATGGTACTAGATCTTCGGTTTTTGAGCTTCTAAAACTGGCACCAACAAATTATGTTGTTGCTTGCTCAGGTAATCATGAGGAAAATATCAAAGTTTGTGAAATGCTCAAACATGAGTTTAATCATGAAAAAATAATTGCAAAAACCGGCAATTCAGAAATAGATCAGATATATGAGCGTCTCGAAGTTGAAAGGGTTGATGCTTTGCGGGTTATTGCTACTACTATCGAAAATCTAATTATAAGACCTACTACTTACAATGCTTTAGTAGAATCTTTTGAGAATTTTTCTGTCGAAGAAATAATTATTACTAATTCTGATATTGACGGGCTTCAGCTTAAAGAAATTCCATTTCACAAGGATGGAACAATATTATTGATAAAAAGAGGGAATTCAATGTATGTTCCTAAAGGTGATACTTATCTGCGAACTGGTGATATTTTGAATGTTTTTGGCACGGATACAGCACTAATGGATATAAGGGAAAAAATGAGATAATTGTTTACTTGTAAATAATTAGTTAAGATTGATCTACTGCCGAAAGATGTCTTTCATCTTTTCAATTTGTTCGGGAGTGCCAAGGACAAATAACTTTGAGTGGGGTTTTAGTTTTGTGTCAGGCAAAGGGTTAAGAATAAATTTTCCATGAGGATTTCTATACCCAACAATATTTGCACCTGTTTTTTTCCTTATTTGAGTGTCATAAATTGTTCTATCCTTATACTTTTCAGAGAAATTATCACATGTAATTTCTTCGAGAATAGTTGGGTCATCACTATGAACGGATAAATGCTCGAGGAATTCAATAACATCAGGTTTTGTAACAAGTGTAGCCATGTGAGCTCCACCAACTTTTTCGGGCATTACAACACTGTCAACACCTGCCATACGTAATTTTTTTTCTGAATTTTCATCTGATGCCCTGCTGATTATCGTAAGTCTGGGATTAAGTGAGCGCGCAGTTAAAACAACATAAAGATTGTTGGCATCATTAGGCAGGGTTGTTATAACCGACTTGGCAGTTTTAATATTTGCGTTTTCTAAAATTTTATCATTTGTTGAATCTCCTTCTATAAATTCGATGTCTTGCTCAAGATGATTAAGGATGACTTCATGATCATTTTCAATAACCACAAATGAAAAATTGTTTGCTTTAAGCTCATGTGCTGCTTGTTGTCCGTTACGACCAAACCCGCATATAATTATGTGATCTTTCATTTTTTTTACATATTTTGATTTTTGTCCTGTGAAAAAATAACTAATTCGTCCTTCAACTAAATGAGTTACAATTACCGAAAGTGCAAATGCTACTGTACTTACACTTGAAAGAATTAAAAAAATTGTGAATATTTTTCCTGAGGGAGAGAGATAATGTATTTCACCAAAACCAACGGTAGAAACTGTTATTACCGTCATGTAAATGGCATTAAGTAGATTGTCGCCCTCAATTATCATGTATCCCGAAACCCCAATTACAAAAATTGAAAGTAGTACGATTATCGCTAATCTTATTTTTAATTTATTTGTTTGCCTTCCCAATGTCTTTCAATTTTAAATACAAAAATAACATTTCATTTGAGAATGACTATGTTTTTGTTAAAATGAAATCTCCGATGCGACAATCAAGGCATTTCTTTTGATTGCAATAATTGTTTTTTAATTCAAGTAAGGCTTGTGTGTGATATGCAGAGGAGGTGTTTATTTTTAATGATTCCCATTTTTTAGTTATTGAATTAATTTCACCTTTTGTTTCGTCCAGAAATTTTAGTGCTCTTTCGATATGTTTCTCATTTTTATTAAGTTTTCCATAAGTGAATAGAAATGGTGCAACAGTATTTATTATTAATAAATCTCTTGCAGTATTTCCGAAAAGCTTTTGACTTTTTCTGCCGGATAATTTTTTAAATGTATAATGATTGTCCCAGTATTTCGAAGCTGATATTTCGAAAATATTGCTTATATCCGAGATGTTTTCACTTTCAATAATTTTTGAAAATAGTGATGATTTTTTGCAGATAAGTGATGCAAATTGTGATATTCTGATGGTTGGGAAATTAGATGGTCGTAATCTTAAAAATTTCCAGATATGTACGTCAATCGGATTTAAAGAATATTTGTTTTGCAGGAATTGGTATTCTTTTTTCAATTCAAAGGGATAAGCTTCGGTAAATCGCTCTTTCAGCAAACCTGCCTGACCAAATAACATTGCTTCAACCTGAAAGGTATTATTCTTGTGTTTTAATAAATATTTTATTGGAAGTGATCGTGCAAGCATCGCAAATGCTTCTGAATTTAATTTAAAACCAAAATTCATCGCCAGATGTTCGTAAAAAGTTTGCTCCCAATTGTTTTTATTATTTTCCAAATTCAAGATTATTTGCAATGATCTTTTTTCAAGTCTTTCGATAAGTAAACTTTCCAGCCACGAAAAAATGATAAAACTATCAGTAAAATGGATTAGCTTTTCGCAAGGTATCCATGTTTTACTACTCATAAAATCATTATATTGGTCAAGTAATTTTATATCGAATTCATTTATAAGTTCTATGGCTGGAATTTTTTCACCATTCTCACGAAAAACACTAACATCATTTTTGTAAACCACATGAAGAATAATATTGTTATACGCTTTATCTTCGTGATGATGATGTTTATACCAGTCGGATGAATTGATATGAATTTCGATATTTCCCGCCCAGGTGGTTTTTCCTATTTTTATTTTTGCATTAAAAAAATCAGGACCTGAGTCGTAATTTCTTTCGCCTGTTTTAATAATTTGTAGTGATTCTTCATCGTTTGTATGAATGTTTTTGTTGAATAAGCGGTATTTCCAGATGTAATAAAGGAACTCTTCTTTCATGATTTATGTTTTAATACAGATTTTTGTTTTTCACCACTTAATACCAAAACCGAAAAAATGTTCCTAAATTTTTTTTGTAACAAATCAGTATTAAATTCACAATGTAAATTTCTTAACAAATATTTTATTTAATTGGGAAATAGTGGGAATAAGGGGAATAATGGAAATATGGGAAACCATTAATATCCTTATACCCTTATACCATTATACCATTATACCCTTATACCCTTATACCCTTATACCCTTATACCTTTATACCCTTATACCCCATATACCATTTTAAAAATTTATCTTTAAAGCCCAAAAACAGAAATTGATTAAAAAACTGTTTAGTTACATTTTTTATATAATGGTTTTTTTATCAGTTAGTTGAAGGTAATATCATCAAAGACATTAAAAATAATTTTCTTTTTAAGTGAAATATTGAAATAATCATTTGCATTTAAAAGACTTCTTAATTACTTTTGTAATTGTAATTATTTTTGTTTTTGATTTGAATCAATATGAATGATGAGATAACATTAATTTCCGGTATCGAATATAAAGTCAGGAAATTGTTGGAAATCAAAGAAAAAAACAAAAATAAAATAAACGTTCTTACAGATCAAAATAATGACTTAAAAGAACAAATAGAAGAACAAAAATTATATATAAACAAATTAAAAGAACAAATAGAAAAAATCAAATTAGCGAAATCACTTGAAAATAGCGATGGATCAATTGAAGCTAAAACAAAAATAAATGAACTTGTGCGGGAGATAGATAAATGTATCGGACTATTAAATAATTAGAAAATATTAGTCAGAATTAGATAAAACTTAATGAATGAATTAACCATAACTGTGAAGATTGCTGATAGACCATATCGGTTAACAATAAAAAAGGAGGAAGAGGAAATTATTAGAAAAGCAGCTGGAGAAATAAATGAAAAAGCGAAAAACTATTCTAATAATTATGCTTTCAAGGATAAACAGGATTTACTTGCAATGGTTGCTCTTCAAAATGGAACAAGTATTTTGAGAGTAGAAAATGAAGCAAAAAACAAAGACAGAAGGTTAACTGATAAGATGAAAGAGATTGATAAAGTGTTATCTGAAAGTTTATAATAATTACGATATTTCGTTCTTTGAAAAAAAATATTTTACCCGCATTAATTCAATATTATGTTTTTAAACTCAACATTTAAATAATTAGGGTTTAAAGCTCATAAATTTGTAGGACAGGCCTCATCCCTTTTGGGATTCTTGCTTTGCAGGGACAGTGGACGTTCGAAAAATTTGGCAACCCTATCCATATCGATCTGGGGTTTATCAAACTCCTTGAATTATGCGGGTTTTATTTTTTTAGCTTCTTTCCATTTCTTTCTTTCAAGTGACCAGCCTTATAAATAAATATCTTATGACAGAAATAATAATTTACATCATTGTAGCTGCTGTTTCCCTGTTAGTAGGGGCACTGGTAACAAGTACCATTTTACGAAAAGCAGTTGAACGTAAAAGTGAAAACATTCTTAAAGAAGCTAAAGAAAAAGCAGAATTATTAAAAAAAGAAAAAATATTTCAGGCAAAAGAAAAATTTCTTCAGCTTAAAAGCGAACATGAAAATGTTATTAACCAACGAAATTCCGCTGTTCAGGTAGGTGAAAATAAAATTAAGCAGCGCGAATCAATAATTTCTCAAAAATTTGAGGAATTACAAAGAAAACAAAACGAAGTTAACACCATTAAAACCAACTTAATTAATCAACTTGAAATTATTGAGAAAAGACAATCAGAGCTTGAGAAATCTCATATAAAGCAAGTTGAACAATTAGAAAAAATTTCCGGTCTGTCAGCTGATGAAGCAAAAGCACAATTGATTGAAGCATTAAAAGATGAAGCAAAATCTGATGCAATGGTTCATATTAAAGAAATTGTTGAGGAAGCAAAAGTGACAGCAAATACCGAGTCTAAAAAAATTGTGATTGAAACAATACAAAGAACTGCATCTGAAAATGCAATTGAAAATTCAGTATCAGTCTTTAATATTGAGGATGATGAAATTAAAGGAAGGATAATAGGCAGAGAGGGAAGGAATATTCGTGCTTTGGAAGCTCTTACAGGAATTGAAATAATTATTGATGATTCGCCTGAAGCCATAATACTTTCGGGTTTTGATCCGGTAAGAAGAGAAATAGCTCGTCTGTCGTTGCACAAATTAGTTACCGACGGTAGAATACATCCTGCACGTATCGAAGAGGTAGTAGCCAAAACTAAAAAACAAGTAGAGCAGGAAATTATTGAAATAGGTAAACGCACCACTATTGACCTCGGTATTCATAATATGCATCATGAATTGGTAAGGATGGTTGGTAGAATGAAATATCGTTCATCGTACGGACAAAATCTGTTGCATCATTCACGCGAGGTTGCAAATCTTTGTGCAACAATGGCTGCTGAATTAGGATTGAATCCGAAAATTGCCAAAAGAGCAGGCTTGCTTCATGATATTGGAAAAGTACCGGATAATGAACCGGATCTTCCACATGCAATTCACGGAATGAAACTTGCCGAAAAGTTTAAAGAAAAACCCGAAGTATGCAATGCTATAGGTTCACACCACGATGAAATCGAAATGACAACTCTTATTTCTCCTATAGTGCAAGTTTGTGATGCAATTTCCGGTGCCAGACCAGGAGCACGACGTGAAGTTGTTGAAGCCTATATTCAAAGGTTGAATAAACTCGAAGAGATTGCTTTGTCTTATCCCGGTGTTGTGAAAACTTATGCCATACAGGCAGGTAGAGAACTGCGTGTGATTGTTGGTGCTGATAAAGTTTCGGATGCCGATGCTGATAAAATTTCTTTAGACTTGTCGAAAAAAATCCATGATGAAATGACTTATCCCGGTCAAATAAAAATTACTGTTATTCGCGAGACAAGAGCAATAAGTTATGCAAAGTAATTCTTGTTGATTGCTTGAGCGATAATTTTAATCCTCCAGATTTCCAAAATCTGGAGGATTTTGTTTCTTAAAATGTAAATACTGTAAATCCTCCAAGTTTTTAAAACTTGGAGGATTTTGTAAAAAATTCCCTATTTTTACAATCCACTCGCATATTTAATGTTATGGGTCTATCAGAAAATTTTAATATTGCTATAAAAGACTATAAATATTTTCTCGAAAGAAAATACCCCCAAAAATCTATCCTTAAACTTGTAGGAGATAAATATCTGCTTACCGGAAAAGAAAGAGCAATGCTTTTCAGAGGAATCACTACAAATGAAAAAATCAAAAAAAGAAAAAATATTCTTGTAAAAAATAATAAAAGCATCAAAGGCAAATCACTTCATATTGATGCTTATAACGTTTTGATAACGATAGGAAGTTATCTGAATGGAAGTTTGGTTTTTATTGGAAATGATGATTTTTTGCGGGATGCTTCAGAATTGCATGGAAAAATATTTCGCGACAAGCTTGTTACCCGAGCTGTAAATCTTACCCTGGAATATTTGAAAATGCAAAGAGTGAAAAATGCTGATTTTTATCTTGATGAACCTGTAAGCAAAAGCGGAGAACTTTGTAGCGAGATTAGAAAATGTCTTTACAAAAATAATATTTCTGGTGATGCACAAACTTGTAATTCGCCGGATTATATTTTGAAAAATATTGATAACGGAATTGTTTGTAGTTCAGACTCAACAATAATTGATAACTCGAATGTAGGAGTTTTTGATCTCGCACGAAAAGTGATCTTATTTTATTTTAAACCGATATTTGTTGACTTGCGAAAAATGTAAATCCTCCAGATTTCAAAAATCTGGAGGATTTCGCTTTTTAAAATCTAAACACTATAAATCATCCAATTGTTAAAAACTTGGAAAATTTGATCATTCCTCAAAAGAAATTTTACTTTCGATTATAATATTTTTTAAGTATTTATGATATTCCAAAAATTCTTTTTTGCTTCCAAACCACTCAAAAACTTCATCTTTGTCAATAAGTGTTGATTTATCAGATAAGAAAGCTTTGAAGGAACTATATTTATAATCTTGATATTTTTCGATGTATGAATGCTTTTTGGGATTATGATTAATGTAAAATACCAGACGTTTAAGATAATCATCTGTTTTGATTTCAATTCTTTTGAAACTTTTAAGAAAAAGACTACCGCTGCGGTTATATCTTTTGTTTATGCTTTTTGCGTATGAGATAAAAAAGTTTTTAAATTGCTTAATTACTTCTTCATCTGTAACTTTTAATAAAAAATGGAAATGATTTGGAAGCAGACAATAAGCATAGATTTTTGTATAGGGTGAAATGTAAAATTTAAATTTTTCAAGGAAAAAACGATAATTTTCTTCATCAAAAAAAACGTTTTGGTAATTATTGCCTCGGTTATAAATATGGTAATACCGATCTGATTCAATGGGAACTTGTGTGTAATGATAAGGCATGATATGTGTTTTTATTAATCCTCCAAGTTTTTAAAACTTGGAGGATTTTTAATTAAGGGTATAAACTAATTGTCAAAAATAATTAAAATGTTTTAATTTACCAAATCCTCCAGATTTTTAAAATCTGGAGGATTTTTCCAAAAACTTGCAGAATTATTAAAAGAAATAATTAACTTTGCAAAATCATTTCCAATAGGGGTGCCCTAAATTTACGGGCTGAGAATATA
>DAOVNY010000073.1 GCA_030630005.1 Bacteroidales bacterium
ACCTGACTTTGCAATTTGTTTCATTGCAGAAGCAGCTTCTTCAATTTTTGCAATAGTCTTGTAAAGGTCAATAATATGAATACCATTACGCTCCATAAAAATATAAGGAGCCATATTTGGATTCCATTTTCTTTTGAGGTGCCCAAAATGTACACCTGCATCTAACAATTCGTCAAAATTTGTTCTTGCCATAATTTAATTTTTATTTGTTTACATTCTTTAAAAAACAATTGCTGAGTAGCGATTCTAAAACCGGTCTCAGCAATTTAGATACTAAACGCATTCCAGTAATGATTAGGTTTTTACCTTTTACTGAATTGGAATTTCTTTCTTGCTTTTGGTTGACCTGGTTTTTTACGTTCAACCATTCGCGGATCTCTTCTTAATAAACCTTCAGCTTTAAGAGGCGGACGATAATCAGGATTGATTTTGATTAATGCTCTTGAAATAGCGAGACGAAGTGCTTCGGCTTGTCCTGAAATACCACCACCTTTGATATTCGCAGTAATGTCATATTTGTCAACTTCATCAACTATTTTGAATGCCTGTTTTACAACATACTGTCTGGTTGTTGTTGGAAAATATTCTTTATAATCTCTATTATTTACTGTGATTTTTCCTTTACCCTCTTTCATGTATATCCGGGCTATTGAAGTTTTTCTTCTTCCGAGTGTATTAACAACTTCCATGTTTATTTAATTGAGTTTAATTTTATTTCTTTTGGTTTTTGTGCTTCATGCGGATGTTCATTACCGCAATAAACAAATAAATTTCTGAAAAGATCACTTCCCAATCTGTTTTTTGGTAACATTCCTTTAATCGCTCTTTCTACCAGTGCTTCCGGTTTTTTGGCTAATAATTCTTCCGGTGTAGTTAATTTTTGTCCACCGGGATATCCACTATAACTGACATAATTTTTATCAGTCCATTTTTTCCCTGTCAATTTTACTTTTTCTGCGTTAATAACAATCACATTATCACCGCAATCAACATGAGGAGTAAAGTTTGGTTTGTATTTTCCACGTAATAATTTCGCAGCTTTTGATGCAAGACGTCCTAAAATTTCATTATTTGCATCTAAAAGAACCCATTCTTTATTTACTGTTTCCTTGTTAGCACTTACTGTTTTATAATTAATAGTATTCATCTAATATATTTATTTTCAGATTTTAATGATCTTCTGTTCAAAAACGGGTGCAAAAATAGAACTTTATTTTTTATTACACAAATTTACTAACAATAATTTGTGTAATGTTTTTGCTTACCCTTCTAATTTCCTTTTTCTTTTTCTGTCAAGTTCATTAAGTAATATTTTTCTTAAACGAATAGATTTGGGAGTTACTTCAACATATTCATCTTTTCCGACATATTCCATAGCTTCTTCTAATGAAAACTTTATTGCCGGAGTTATTGACGCTTTGTCATCTGTACCTGCCGCCCGGACATTAGAAAGTTTTTTAGTTTTTATCAAGTTTAAAACAAGATCATCATACCTTGTACTTTCTCCTATCACCTGACCCGCATATATTTTTTCATTAGGATTAATAAAAAATTTTCCTCTGTCCTGAAGCTTGTCAATTGAATAAGCAATAGCTGTACCTGTTTCCATAGCAATCAGCGCTCCATTTCTTTTGCTTTGTATCTCTCCTTTCCATGGCTCATATCCTTTAAACCTATGCGAAATAACAGCTTCACCTTCGGTTGCTGTTAATAATGTATTGGTAAGTCCAATCAAACCTCTGGCTGATATTTTGAATTCAAGATTAATTCTGTCATTTTTTGTTTCAATATTCAGAAGGTCTCCTTTTCGTTTAGTAATATTCTCAATAACTTTTCCTGAAAACTCTTCGGGAACATTAATATATAAAAGCTCCATAGGCTCATGTTTATAGCCATCTATTTCTTTTATAACTACTTTAGGTTGTCCTAATTGCATCTCATATCCTTCTCTTCTCATTGTTTCTACTAAAATAGATAAATGAAGAATACCTCTACCATAAACCAGCAATTTGTCAGGTGAATCCGTTTCTTTAACCCTTAAAGCAAGATTTTTTTCAGTTTCTTTAAATAATCTGTTTCTGATATGTCTTGATGTAACGTATTTTCCTTCTTTACCAAAAAATGGTGAGTTGTTAATTGTAAAAAGCATGCTCATAGAAGGCTCATCAACAGAGATTGGTTTTAAAGCTTCAGGTTTTTCAAAATCAGCAATTGTATCTCCAATGTCGAAATTTTCAAGTCCCATAATAGCAACTATTTCGCCTGCTTTGATTTCTGCTTTGGTTTTTTCTTTTCCCAGTCCTTCAAAAAGATAAAGCTCCTTGACTACTGATTTATTTATTTGACCATTTCTCTGAACAATAGAAACCTGATCGCCCATTTTTATACCTCCTCTGTGTATTTTCCCTACAGCAATTCTTCCTGTATATGACGAGTAATCTAATGAACTGATTTGTAATTGTAAGGTTCCGGGATTTTCTTTTGGTGGTTCAAAATAATCAATAATTGTATCTAACAAATAGGTAATATCAGTAGCCGGTGATTCCCATTCAGCTCCCATCCATCCTTGTTTTGACGAACCGTAAACAGTTGGGTAATTCAGTTGTTCTTCTGTAGCATCCAGAGAAAACATCAAGTCAAAAACAAGTTCATTTGTTTCTTCGGGATTACAATTTGGCTTATCAACTTTATTAACTACAACTATTGGTTTTAAGCCCAGCTCTAATGCTTTTTGCAAAACAAATCGTGTTTGCGGCATAGGTCCTTCAAAAGCATCAACAACTAAAAGTACTCCGTCAGCCATATTTAAAACACGCTCCACTTCTCCACCAAAATCAGAGTGACCGGGAGTATCAATAATATTTATTTTAGTGCCTTTATATCTAACCGAAACATTTTTTGATAAAATGGTAATCCCTCTTTCCCGTTCCAGATCATTTGAATCCAGAATTAAATCCCGCACTTCCTGATTATCCCTAAATAACTTCGCCTGATGTAAAATTCTATCAACCAAAGTTGTTTTTCCATGATCGACATGTGCAATAATTGCAATATTTCTAATCTCCATAATATTCTTCGCCAATATATAATTGGCTGCAAAAGTAATCTTTAAAGTTCAGTACAAAAATATTTTTAAAGTTTATTGTTTATTAAAGTGCCGGATAGATAATTGCATAGAAAAAAGGCTTATAAAATATAATTATTTTATAAGCCTTTTCCTGAATACTTTTCCCAGTAAGATTCAAATAAGAAGAAAATTATTCTTCAATTACTTCTTTCTCTTCTGCTTCTACAGCAAGAGAATCCGGTACTATTACAATAGCTGAATCCGGTTCAGAAACTATAATACTATCCTCTACTACTACCTCTTCTACTACCTCTTCTTTAGTTTCTTTTGTTTGTTGATTTACACATGCTGAAAACATAAAAATTCCGGCAATTGCAAAACATAATGCTAATAATTTTTTCATTGTGATGATTTTTTAAAATTTGGTTAATAATTTTGTAATTTTAATTTGGTTAATTTCACAAAATTAAGCATTTGTTCTGATAATTCCAATAAATAATTAAAATAAATCTTCCAGTTTCCTTTTTACTTCCTCAAAATCAGGATCAACATTAAAAACAATTGATGGTTTTAAATAATGAAGTTTGGTGATATTCTTAAATTTCGCCTCTCCACCTCCGGTAATATTCAACATAATTAAAGCATCTTTTTTAATTTTATTTTCTTTTACTTCTTTGATTAAAGTAGCAGTTGCCACAGCCGCAGCCGGATGAATATCTATTCCTTCGGTTTTTTCAAACAGTGCACTTGCTTTTCGAGCTTCTTCATTTGTTGCGGTTAGCACATCACCACCGGCATCTTTCAAAGCATCATACAATCCACCGGTAATTGAATAAGGAGGTCGTCTGTTTGAAAGCACTTTTGCATCAATTTCATCAACTTGTTTTTTAGCAATTTCATCATCAAAAGACAACTCACGTGAATCGGTTCTCCATGCATCCTGAAGAGGTTTAAACGGATAGTTTTGTGAAACCATTAATTTCATTTTTCTATTACCAAATCGTCCGTCTTTTATTAATCGCAGATTTGCTTCCCATGCAGCAATAGCACCTGTACCACTTCCTACTGCCTGAAAATAATATTCGGGAATTTCTCCAATGTGTGTTGCAGCCGAAAGTACAGTTGTTCCCATTCCTTCTCTTCTTGCAACATTTTTGGCTCCACCCTCAGGCAAAAAACGATTTATTTTACATGCTAAATTTGAAAGATGAATTGCATCGTAATAATCACTTCCGCTTTTACTAACAATTAGCTTCACACAATCATTCAGAGGGGTTTCAAACCACATCTCATTCAAATAGTCTTCGGGAATACAAAGTAATAACGGAATATTATTATCAGAACAAACCTGAGCAAATGCACGAGCAGTATTTCCTGCAGAAGCAACTACCAGAATTTTGTCGGTTTGAGAATTTAATCTTCCACAAACTGAGTATGCTTCGGTTTCTTTAAAAGAACAAGTTTTCATTTTTATTCCTTTTTCAGGCCAATACCCACTAAAAGTAATATAAAGATTTGTGAGTCCTAATTCTCTGGCAAGTCCCTCACTTTTATAAGTACAAGGGGCATACGAACCCTTTAAAATTTTATTTACCGGAAGCCAGTCAGCAAATTTATAAATACCGTAACTATCGTCTTTTACTTCAAGTTTTTCTTTTTTATAAACTGTTCTTATTAGTCCCGGTTTTTCTTCACCCGGTGCTTCAAGTAACCAACCTGTATCTTCAAATATCTTTCCTGAGGCAATTGATTTTAACTTATATTCTGTTTTTTTTATTTGTTGAGTCATTGTATGTATTTATTAAAATATGTGCAAATTTAAGAATTTGTAACAAATCAGTATTAAATTAATAATGAAAATTTTTAGCCCGATTAATTCCTAAACTTAAAAGACAGAATCCTGAATTAATCTGACAGCCTGTTCCGATTTATATCGGAAACTTAGAAAAGCTAATATTTTGCTGCGCTTCACTTCCAAAATTTAAGCTTTTCTAAGTCGGGGTTAACCTGAATTATTTAAGTGCTTTATAATAAACGTATGAATAATTCAGGTTAGCATACAGTTATTTTTTTAATTTTACATACACATTTGTTGGTTGACTGATTATTTACAAATAGTCATATTGTCATATCTAATTTTATTAATATATTATTGATTAATACCTGATTATAAAACAAAAACAATATGGCATAATTTTAGAACAACAGAAAAAAATATTTTATCAAAAATTCTAAATTCAAATATATTATGAGTGAAAATTCAGAAAAGACAAAATGCTTGATTATTGGATCAGGACCAGCCGGATACACTGCTGCAATTTATGCTGCACGAGCAGATTTAAAACCAATACTTTATGAAGGACTTCAACCTGGAGGACAACTTACGACAACCACCGAAATTGATAATTTCCCCGGTTATCCCGAAGGAGTTGAAGGTCATGCAATGATGGAAGACCTAAAAAAACAAGCACAAAGATTTGAGACGGATGTTAGATTTGGAATTATCACTGATGTTGATTTTTCGGAACACCCTTTTAAAGTTAAAGCTGATGACGGAAAAGAAATAATTACCGAAACTGTAATCATCGCAACAGGAGCTTCCGCCAGATGGTTAGGTATAGAATCTGAAGAAGCATATAAAGGTTATGGAGTTTCGGCTTGTGCAACCTGCGATGGTTTTTTTTATAAAGGTAAAGATGTAGCAATTGTTGGCGGAGGAGATACCGCTGCCGAGGAAGCGACTTATCTTGCCAAGCTTTGCAATAAAGTATATCTTATCCATCGTCGCGATGAACTCAGAGCTTCAAAAGCAATGCAGAAAAAAGTTATTGACACACCGAATATCGAAATTCTCTGGGATAATGTTCCAAAAGAAATAACCGGAAAAGAAGCAGGATTTAGTAAAGAAGTTACCGGTGCTATCCTCGAAAACGTAAAAACCGGAAAAGAAACCAAGATTAATATTGATGGGTTTTTTGTTGCAATAGGTCATTCTCCAAATTCAAAAATTTTCAAAGGACAAGTTGACATGGCTGACACAGGATACATAAAAACTGCCCCAGACTCCACAAAAACAAATATTGAAGGAGTTTATGCCTGTGGTGATGTTCAGGATCATATTTTCAGACAAGCAGTAACTGCTGCAGGAACCGGATGTATGGCTGCCATTGAAGCTGAAAGATTCTTGGCTTCTTAATAAATCTGTATTTCTAAATTATACTTGTACGGAACGGAATTGCATGATTTTCAGTTTCATTTTGTACCGCATTACTACTTCTAAACAGCTTTTGCTTTGCAAAATTGTTAAGAAGTAGTATAAAAGCTGTTTGGACTTTAGGTTTAAACAGCTTTTTTTGTAATTTTATTTTTTTAATCAATTTAATGAAAACACGAGAAAGCAAAATCAAAACAGCATCATGGGTAGGGATTTATGGAAATGCTGTTTTATCAATTGCCAAAATCACTGTTGGAATAATTGCAGGAAGCCTCGCAGTTATTGCTGATGGAATTGATTCGGCAAGTGATATTTTGACTTCAATAATAACTCTAATCACAGCATATATAATTACTAAACCGCCTGATATCAAACATCCTTATGGCTACCAAAGAGCCGATACTATCGCCACCAAAGCACTTTCATTTATCATATTTTTTGCCGGAGCACAACTTGGAATTTCAACTGTAATGAATTTAATCGAAGGAGAAATTCGTGAAATGCCTTCAATTATTGCAATATATGTTACTTTGGTTTCTATAGTCGGGAAATTTTTGCTTGCACGATACCAATGCAAAATGGGGAAAATTACAGAAAGCCAAATGCTGATTGCCAGTGGAAGAAACATGCAAAATGATGTAATAATTTCTCTTTCTGTATTGCTTGGTCTTTCGTTTACTTTTATTTTTAAACTTCCTGTTCTTGATACTATTACTGCACTTGCCGTGAGTATTTGGATTATGTACGTTGCATTTAAAATTTTTATGCAAACAAATATCGAATTGATGGATGGAATAGAAGATACATCAATTTATAATGATATTTTCAAAGCTGTTGATAAGGTTAAAAACGCTCATAATCCTCATAAAGTCAGAATACGAAAGATCAGTAATAATTATATAATTGAACTTGATATTGAAATTGATGGTTCAATAAATTTACATGAAGCTCATAAAATTTCGCATGAGGTAGAAAAAAGCATTAAAGAAAACATTCCAAATGTTTACGAAGTTTTAATTCACGCTGAGCCATTCGGCGATATGGATAAAAACGAAAAATACGGAGTTTCTAGTAAAGATATTAACTAATCACATTCTAAAAATAATCAATAAAAATTATAATAATAATTTTTCCTATCCAAAAAAGCGTGTATAATCTGACCAAGGTTTTATATCTTTGCGGCAAATTTTGACACTAAATATACTACTTTATGATTATTTTTTATAAAGGCACTAATAATACTGTTTTTGCAGTTGAGACTCAGAATAATCTGTCTCAAATTGATAAAGATAAACTCTCATGGCTTTTCGGAAATGCTGAAATAATTACTGAAAAAAACGTTGATGGATATTTTATAGGACCACGCAAAGAAATGATCACGCCTTGGAGTACTAACGCTGTCGAGATTACTCAAAATATGGGTATCAAGGGGATTTTAAGAATTGAAGAATTTCTTCAGCTTAAAGAAAAAGATACTGAATTTGACCCGATGTTAAAATCATTTTTCGAAAATCTTGATCAGAAAATTTTCACTATTGACATAAAACCGGAGCCAATAAAATTTATTGAAAATATTCAGGATTATAATTTAAAAGAAGGCTTAGCCCTGAGTGCAGATGAAGTTTTATATTTAGAAAATCTTAGCAAAAAACTAAACCGTAAACTTACCGACAGCGAGGTTTATGGCTTTGCACAAGTGAATTCGGAACATTGCCGTCATAAAATTTTTAACGGAACTTTTATTATTGACGGTAAAGAAAAGAAAGATTCATTATTTGCCCTCATCAAAAAAACCTCTAAAATAAATCCTAATAAACTTGTTTCGGCATACAAAGATAATGTCGCTTTTGTAGTCGGACCAAAGGTGGAACAATTTGCACCAAAAACTCAAGATAAAGCCGATTATTTTGCAGTAAAAGATATAAACACAATAATTTCGCTTAAAGCGGAAACTCACAATTTTCCAACGACAGTTGAACCATTTAACGGAGCCTCAACAGGTACCGGCGGTGAAATCAGAGACAGAATGGCAGGCGGAAAAGGAAGTATGCCTTTGGCAGGAACGGCTGTTTATATGACATCTTACCCAAGAACAAAAGATGACCGAAAATGGGAGCAAAAAACCGAAGCAAGAAATTGGCTTTATCAAACACCTGAAGAAATTCTTATTAAAGCATCGAACGGTGCAAGCGATTTTGGAAATAAATTCGGGCAACCATTAATATGCGGAAGCCTCCTGACTTTTGAGCATTTCGAGGATTTGAAAAAATACGGTTACGATAAAGTTATAATGTTAGCCGGCGGCATTGGTTATGCAAAAAAAGAAGACAGTCATAAAGATATTCCTGAAGAAGGAGATGTAATTGTAGTTCTCGGTGGTGATAATTATCGTATCGGAATGGGTGGTGGTGCTGTTTCTTCTGTTGCAACCGGTGAGTACGGCAACAACATAGAATTGAATGCTGTTCAGCGTGCTAACCCCGAAATGCAAAAAAGAGTTGCAAATGCAATTAGAGCTTTGTCCGAAGCTGATAAAAATACAATAGTCTCGATTCACGACCACGGTGCAGGCGGGCATCTCAACAGCCTCTCGGAACTTGTTGAAGAAACCGGTGGAACTATTGATATTAACAAATTACCTATTGGCGATCCTACCCTCTCCGACAAGGAAATAATAGGAAATGAATCACAGGAAAGAATGGGGCTTATTATCAAAAAAGAAGATTTTAGCCTTTTAAACAGAATTTCTGAAAGGGAAAGAGCTCCGATTTATTCGGTTGGAAATATTACTGATGACATGAATTTTAAATTTGTCAATAAAGATAATAAATGTCCAATCGACCTTAAACTTGAATATTTTTTCGGCAAACCTCCAAAAACAATCCTGACTGATGAAACGATAAAAAATGATTTCGACGCAATTAATTATAATGCTGAAAAATTAAATGAATATCTGAAAAACGTACTACAACTCGAAGCAGTTGCTTGCAAAGACTGGCTCACAAATAAGGTTGACAGATCGGTAACAGGCAAGGTAGCAAAGCAACAATGTGCTGGTTCGATTCAGCTTCCGGTGAATAATGTCGGCGTAATGGCTCTTGATTATCAGGGACAAAAAGGAATAGCAACTTCCATTGGTCATGCTCCCATTGCGGCACTTGTTGATCCAGCCAAAGGCTCGGTTCTTTCAATTGCCGAAGCACTGACAAACATTGTGTGGGCACCGGTTGAAGACGGTTTATCAGGAATTTCGTTAAGTGCAAACTGGATGTGGCCCTCAAAAAATAAAGGAGAAGATGCACGGCTTTATAAGGCGGTTGAAGCTGTTAGTGATTTTGCCTGCGAACTCGGAATTAACATCCCGACAGGTAAAGATTCTTTGTCGATGACACAAAAATACAGCAATGGAAATGTTGTTTATTCGCCGGGAACGGTAATTATTTCTGCCGGTGGCGAAGTTAGTGATATTAAAAAAGTTGTTAGTCCTGTGCTTTCTGATGATGAAAATTCTAAATTAATTTACATTGATCTTTCAAAAGATAAATATTGCCTTGGCGGAAGTAGTTTTGCACAATCGATAAATAAACTCGGCAACTCCACTCCTACCGTAACAAACACAAAATATTTTGCCGAAGTTTTTGATGCAATACAAAAACTTATTCTGGAAAACAAAATAATTTCGGGACACGATATTTCTGCAGGAGGAATGATAACTGCGCTTCTCGAAATGACTTTCACATCCAATAAAATTGGTTTGGATATTGATCTTTCCGAAATTCCCGAAAGTGATATAATTAAACTTCTTTTCAGCGAAAACCCGGGAATTATTATTCAGACTGATGATGTAGATTTTGTTAAAAATATATTTAAAAATCATAATATTGATTATTTCCTTATCGGGAAACCTTCTTCAAACAGAGTACTAAAAATTAAACAATCGGGTAAAGAATTTAATTTTGATATTGATGAACTTCGTGATGTTTGGTTCAGCACTTCTTATCTTTTCGACAAAAAACAATGTGGTGAAAATCTTGCTCTTGAGAGATTCAGAAATTATAAAAATCAGGAATTAAAGTTTGATTTTAATTCTGATTTTTCCGGTAAAGCAAAACAATTCGGCATTGATTTAAAACGCCGTGAAACAAGCGGAATCAAAGCTGCAATAATCCGCGAAAAAGGTGTTAACGGCGACCGCGAGATGGCTTATTCAATGTATCTTGCCGGATTTGATGTGAAAGATATTCACATGACCGACCTTATTTCGGGAAGAGAAAATCTTGAAGATGTAAACTTAATTGTCTTTGTCGGAGGATTTTCAAATTCGGATGTTCTCGGATCGGCTAAAGGATGGGCAGGTGCTTTTCTTTATAACGAAAAAGCCAAAACTGCTTTGGATAATTTCTATGCCAGAAACGATACAATGAGCCTTGGGATTTGTAATGGCTGCCAGTTGATGATGGAACTTGGACTTGTTTATCCCGATCATAAAGAAAAACCAAAGATGCTTCATAACGAATCCCACAAATTTGAATCAGGATTTATAAATGTGGATATTCCTGAAAACAACTCAATAATGTTAAGTTCGTTATCAGGCAGCAGACTTGGAATTTGGGTTGCACATGGCGAAGGGAAATTTAGTTTAGCTTACGAAGAAAATAAATATGAAATTGCTGCAAAATATTCATATCCCGAATATCCCGGAAATCCAAATGGTTCGGATCATTCTATTGCAGCAATGTTTTCTGAAAACGGAAGACATCTTGTTATGATGCCTCACTTAGAAAGATCAATCTTCCCATGGCAATGGGCTAACTATCCTACAGACAGAAAAAAAGACGAGATCACTCCATGGATTGAGGCATTTGTTAATGCGAGGGTTTGGATTGATTTATCAAATATCAAAGCTGATTTAGGATAATTAGATAGTGCTTGTTTGCAACGAATACTTTATAACAAATCGTTTCCACAAAACACATAAATTTTTTTATATATTATCCCTAACGGGACTTTGTATAAATAGTAACTTCCTACAGAATTATGATTTATTCCGTGATGTACTA
>DAOVNY010000165.1 GCA_030630005.1 Bacteroidales bacterium
AAAGTCATAATATTTTTCCCCAAATGCTTTTTTAATATGCTCGGTATCACATCCCCAAATTGTTCTCAACGAGATTAAAATATATTCGTTGTATTGCTGATTTTTTGTCAGGATTTCTTTTTCGACAATAATATTTTTGTTATTTTCTATCTCAATATATTTTGTGATATTCGAGATATTCCACTGTCGTGAAATTCCGTTAAATGAATGTGCCGAGGGACCAAGTCCGAGATAATTTTCGCCAAGCCAGTAGTTGCTGTTATGTTTTGAAAAATATCCTTCTTTTGCGAAATTGGAAATTTCGTAATGAATAAAATTATTTTCTCTGCTTTTTTCAAGAAGGATTTTAAACTGTTCAATACTTTTATTCTCTTCGGGTTGACTTAGTTTTTGTTTTTTGATTTGATGATAAAGAATGGTTTTCTGCTCAACAGTCAGCGAGTACGCCGAAAGATGAGGGATCTGTAAAGAAAAAAACTTTTCGAGATTTTGTTCCCACATAAATTTTGTTGATGTAGGAATGCCATAGATAAGATCGATTGTAAGATTTTCAAATCCGGCATCTTGTAAATTTTTTATTGCTTTTTCTGCCTGAACACTATCATGAATTCTATCTAAATATTTCAGGTCTTCTTCAAAAAAAGACTGAATTCCAATGCTTAAACGATTAATCGGAGTTTGCTTAAGTTTTTTGATTTTTTGTTTGTTCAAATCGTCTGGATTACTTTCCAGAGTAATTTCAGGCTTATCGCTAATTTTATGAAATTTATTTATCTGCTCCAGAATTTCAGAAATCTCGGAAACCGACAACAAAGAAGGAGTTCCGCCACCAAAATATATTGTATTTATTTCTTCATTTTGCAAATAGTCTTTCTGAATCTCAATCTCCATTTTTAAAGATTCCAAAAAAGCATTTTTATTCTTCATTGAAGCCACAGAAAAGAAATTACAATAATTGCACTTCTTTTTACAAAAAGGAATATGAATATAAATGCCTGCCATTGATCGGTTTTCTATTTTTCAATATTACAGATAATTTTTGAATTTTCTAGAAATCCTCCGGATTTTTAAAATCCGGAGGATTTGTTTTAAATAATTAGCGTAAATTAGAAATAATAATCTAAAATTAAAGCATCCCAAAAATGAACAAAAAAATAACTATCGAAGAAATAATCCAAAAACAACGCAAATATTTTTATTCAGGAGTTACAAAACCGGTTTATTTCAGAATCAGGCAATTAAAAATCTTAAAAGAGCTAATCAAAGAAAACTTGGTTTGTTGAAAAGAGTTTTTGGGATATTGCAGAAGATTTAGTTTATTGGTTCTACTGTTATTTTAATGGGAAATAATTATTCTGTGGTTCTATAAAACAGTTTATATATAATGATAAAATGCTTAAATGTCTAAATGCTTAAATATTTTATAACAATTAAATCTCAGTTAATAAAGGATTTGTAATAGACAATATTTGGTTTTTGCATCAGGACAGTTTTTTATTTTCGCATCAGGATAATTTTTTATTTTCGCATTTAAGCATTAAATCATTTTCGCATTTGTCAAATCTTCCACTAAATTCGTGGTAGAACCTTTATATTAATAGCCACAGATTCACAGATTAAAAATAATTAATCTGTGAATCTGTGGCAAGTATTTATATTTTAACATTTTATATTGGCAGAATAGTTACAATAATTTTCCGTATTTTCGTATTCAAAATCTTCATTTAACTATGAGGCAAATTCAAATTTTAATATTGATACTCATATTTAACCAGGTATTTTCTCAACCTGTAATACAACAAGACCCATATTTAAAATTTGATCATCTGACAAAAAAAGAGGGTCTGAGCAATAACTTTGTACTTGATATTTATCAGGATAAATACGGATTTATCTGGATTGGTACTTTAGACGGCTTAAATAAATATGATGCTTATGATTTCGAAATTTTTCGCCATGACCCTGCTGATTCTTTAAGTATTTCGGGAAATCTTATTACATCAATAACTGAAGATATTTTTGGTAATCTCTGGATTGGAACTAAAAACGGGTTAAATAAATATGATTATAAAAAAAATGGATTTCAAAAATACTACCATGTTAATAATGATGAGAACACTTTGTCTGATGATTTTATCAGGGAGCTTTATGCGGACAAAAACGGAATTTTATGGATTGAAACTTCAGATGGGACATTGCATAAATACGATATTACCAAAGATAGTTTGTTAAAATATAAACATCGGCAGCCTAATATGACAAACAACTATTTTTATCATAAGATATTTGAAGATAAAAATGGGTATTTGTGGCTTGGTGGGAGAGAGATGGGTGTTTTAAAATTCGATCCGGTATTATGTCTATTCCATGAAATAATGACTGACCCTAAAGATCCGGCAAAAAAAAGGGATTCTGATGTTGCAACTTATTATATTGACTCTTCCGGCACATTTTGGATTGGTGGAATTGACGGCTTATATACTTTTGATGAGGACAAGGAAGTTTTTAAAAAAATGTTGCCGGTGTCAACATTTAGTGTCCGGGAAGACAATAATGGAAAATTATGGTTTGGTACCGGATCCGGTATTTATGTTTATGAAAAAAATAAAAATACTTTTACAAAACATGTACACAGTGAAAATAATCCAAGCTCATTGATTGCCGATCATGTTAATAAAATAATGATAGATTTTTCGGGAAATATCTGGATAGGAACAATAGAAGGTATCAGCATTTATAGCCCTACTAAAAATAAATTCAAGCATATTTATCATATTTCAGGGAATGATAATACACCAACATCTGATTATATCACCACATTACTACAGGATAAAAATGGAAATATCTGGGTAGGAACAGATAATGATGGTATTGATTGCTTTGATGAAAGCTTAAATAAAATTGCTCATTACGGGCGTGGAAAGTCGTCAGGATATCAAATTATTTCTGATAAAATATCTGTTTTGATGGAGGATAATGATGAGGATATTTGGGCTGGTCAATGGACTGGAAGGGGATTTAATATTATTAATCCCGTTGATAAAAGGGTTGGTTCATATTCTATACTTTCCAATTCATTAAGGGCAGATTGGTATTGTGCTATAATGCAAGATAGTCATTGGAATTATTGGATAGGAATATGGGGAGCTGCCGGGCTTTATCTCTTTGATAAAGAAAGAGAGGTTTTTAAAGATGAAACATTTACATTGCTGAATATTAATCTAAAAGCTCCTGTTTTAGATATTGTTGTTGATAATGATTTGATTTGGTTTGCTTCTACGTCTAAATTCTTTCCTGCATACAGCACATATAAAAGGAAGTATAATATGTATTTTCCGGAAAATTGTATCTGGCTTAAAAATCTACAAGTTAACCATGTTTTTTTAGATAAGGAAAATGAACTCTGGTATGCCACCAATAAGGGTTTGTTCAAAAAAACACTCAGTCCCTATATTTCGTTCAAGCCTTATTTGCATGATAAAAACGAGAAAGCATCAAATTCCAAAAACAATATACTTGCAATTGCAAATTCCGTTAACAAAAAGTTATTGTGGATAGCTACAGCAAATGGAATTGAATTATTTAATAAAAGCACGCAAACTTATAGCAAAGTTTGTGATTTCCATTTTTCTGATATTTCAATTAATTTTATTTTTCAGAACAAAGATAGTCAACTATGGATAGGCACTCAATCAGGATTATATTTAAAACAACCCTATAAAAAAAATATAACCAAATACAATTATTTTCCTTTTATTGATACAGGACAAACAGAAATATCTGCAAATTGCTATTTACAGGAACCTTCGGGTAACTTTTGGTTAGGAACATCCTCAGGTTTATTTTATTATAATTCTGTAAGCAAATTATTTGAGAAAAGAAGCCTAATGAACGGCTATGAAATTTTTTCATTGGTTTTTGACAAATCAGGAAACTTATGGGCAGGTACAAATATGGGGCTTTATAATATCAAACAGAACAAGATAATTAAATCTTTCAAGACGTCTGATGCAGATAAAAATACTTTGGCAGGAAATTCGGTTTATAGTCTGGCTTTTGAACCGAATGGTGATCTTTGGATAGGAACTAATAAGGGATTATGCCGCTTAGAAAAAATAACCGGTACAATAATAAGACATAATACACGGCAGGAAAAATATTTATCTTCCCGTCTTATCAGATGTATTTATGAAGATAATCAAGGTAATATTTGGGTTGGAACAACCGACAAGGGTTTAAATAAAATGGAACCAGCAACAGGGAAAATCATACAATATTTAAGCAACTTACAAGATTCAACAGCTTTTTGGGGAAAGGATGCCACTTGTATATTACAAGATAAAACCGGCACTATCTGGGCAGGTGGATTTGGCTTGAATAGATATCTTCCAGAAACGGAAACTTTTATTCATTACACAGAAACTGACGGGCTGGTAAATAATTATGTAATGGGTATCCTCGAAGATAATTCAGGAAATTTATGGATCAGCACGCAAAACGGACTTTCAAAATTTGATCCGCTTACCGGAACATTTGATAATTTTTTCTCAAAAGACGGGCTTCAGGATAATGAGTTTACAGTAGCTTGCTGCAAGCTTAAAAATAACTATCTTATGTTTGGCGGGAAAAACGGACTGAATATATTTAATCCCGAATGTATCAGGAAGAACCAAAAACAACCTAATATTTCAATTTCTAAATTTATGGTTTTTGATAAAGTAACCAACTATAAATTTTCTCAAACCAAAACAATTAAATTAAAACATAACCAAAATTATTTTTCCTTTGAATTTGCTGCCCTTGATTTTTCTTTTCCTTTAGAAAACAAATACGCATATAAATTAGAGAATTTTGATCCTGAATGGTTTTATGCAAATGCAAATGACAGAAAGGCAAAATACACCAATGTACATCCCGGAGAATATATTTTCAGAGTTAAAGCAGCCAACAACGATGGAACATGGAATGAAACCGGAGCAGCGATAGAACTTTTCATTAAACCCCCATTTTGGAAAACATTATGGTTTTATTTTTTGGAGAGTTTATTGTTCGTGCTGGCAATAGTGGCTTACATCAAATACAGGGAAAAGAATATCAAAGAAAAGAACAAGTTGCTTTTGTTGGAACAAAAACTATTGCGTTCGCAGATGAATCCGCACTTTATTTTTAATTCTTTAACTTCCATACAAAGCTTTATTTTTGAGAATAATCCCATTGAAGCAGGTTCTTATTTATCAAAATTTTCAGAATTGATAAGGTCAATTTTATATAATTCGAGGGAAGAATTCATCTCACTCGAAAAGGAAATC
>DAOVNY010000202.1 GCA_030630005.1 Bacteroidales bacterium
AATACTTCGTTGCTGCATCTAAAGAAGCTTGAGCAAGTCCTAAAGATATTGAAGATAGACAAATGTTTGAAAAATCCCTAACTTCCTGAAGAATTTTTCCTCCGGGAACTTCAGAATTTAAGCAGGATTCTTTTCTTAACAACAGTTCATTAAATTTTACACTTTTTATTCCTGCAGCATTTAAACCGAGCATTTTAGGAATTGTAAAAGAGAGTTCTTTTGAATCTTTATTAATGATATAAAATTTATTTACTTCCTGGTTTGAAATCTGCAAAATGAAAAAACTGGCGGTTTCACCGTTAAGCACAAAGTCACGTTCCCCTGAGAATACAAAGCTGTTATTCTGATCATTTAAAACATTTTGTTCAGGAAGTAGATCAATTTCAGGTTCACAAATAAATCCCACAATTTCTCCATCTGCAAGTTTAGTTAAATAGAGTTCTTTAATATTTTCGTTACCAAATTTCATGAGAGGATAAGCAGCAAAGCAGTTATTTACTGCCACTATAGTCCCAACGGAAGCACTGATTTTGGATAATTCTTCTACTGCAATACAAAGACTGGTCAGGTCCATATCAACCCCACCGTATTTTTCAGGGATAATCAGACTCATGAAACCTAATTCGAATAAGTTGTTTATAATGTCTTTAGGGAAGACCCCTTTTTTATCTATATCATCTGCAAGAGGTTCAAGTTCGGTTGTTGCAAATTTTCTTATTTCTCCCTGAATTAGTTTTTGTTCATTATTGAATTTTATTAAACTCATTACACCTCCTGAATAATACTTGATTTTAAGTTATGACTTAGTATTGAATTTGAAAATAAAGAAAATCAGCCAATAAGAAACTTCTTAGATCTTTTTGGTATAGTTGAATCTGTTAAAAGTTTTCGAAGAGAATCTAAATATTCAAGATATTTTTCATCATCAGATTCGGTAACAGTTGATTTCCCTTTTTGCTTTAGACTGTCAATTGCCTTGTAATTCATTATGAAATTAATTAATACCTGGTTGATCAATTCCAAATAATGAATTTTTTTTATTTGTGCAATCTTCTTTATTTCATTTAAGATATTTATATTTATAGAAAAATTTTTCCTTTGAATATCTTTCTTTAATTTTTTCAGCACTATACCTCCCCTAATGATTTACTTTATAATTGTTAAAATTTACAAAAACATTCTTATCCCGAGTTTATTCTAAAAATTTATTATATTTTAAAATATCCTAACACAAAGTTTAAGTACTTATGTCAAGAAATTTTCCTTTCAAGATAAATTTCTCTGTTCTTTTCTAATTATCCAGTAAAGGCAGCAACAGCTATTGACAGAAGTTTTGATTCATCACTGTCACTTCGTGAAGTTAAAACAACCGGAGCTTTTGCACCGACAATGATACCAGCCATTTTTGCATTAGCCAGATATACACCGGCTTTATAAAAAGAATTACATGCTTCAATATTACCAAACACGATTGCATCGGCATCTCCTCCAACTGGACTAATGAAACCTTTAGTCTGGCAGGATTTTTTAGATATTGCCAGGTCAAGAGCCATGGGGCCATCTATGATAGCTCCTTTTAGTTGTTTCCTTCTCGACATAGTTGCAATAATAGCAGCATCATAAGAATTCTGGTAGTCCATGGCAATTTTTTCAGAACAATTAAGCATTGCCACTTTTGGTTCTTTTATCTCGAATTTATGAGCTATATCTACCAAGTAGTTTGCCATAGCGATTTTTTGTTTGAGGTCTGGCTGCAGAATCACAGCAATATCTGAAACAAAAAGCAGTTTGTGATAGGTTGGAAATTCTAATATAGTTACATGAGAGAGTATTGCTTTGGGAGGTAAAATGCCTGTTTGTTTATTAAGAATTTCTCTCAAATAGTCAGCAGTGCTGACCATACCTTTAACGAGAACATCAGCTTTTCCTTCGCGGATTAGTTTTACAGAAATATAAGCAGATTTTTTGGGATCCTTCTCATGTATGATTTCGATGTTCGTTAAATCAAAATTTATATCTTCAGCGATTTTTTGAATTTTTTCTTTGTTGCCAACCAGAATGGCTCGAACAATATTTTCATTAATAGCTTTTTTAACTGCATTGAGAATGTCAATTTCTTCTGCTGCTACTACAGCTATTGTTTTTTTTTCTGCTTTTTTTAATTTTTCTAAAACCTGTTCTAATTTTGTGACTGGCATTAATTAACTCCTATTTTGTTTTATAACGTTCAGGATCATCAAATACATCCATGACATTTACTTTTGTGAGAAAATTTGCAGAATGAATAATTCCTGCAGGAATAAAATAACTATCACCTTTACGATAGATTTTTGAATTTCCATCGATCGTCAGTTCCATTTCGCCATCAATCATTATACCCCATTGTTCGCAGTGAGAATGATCAGGCATTTTCCCAACTGGCTCAATATCAAAGAATACAACTTGTTTATCTTTACTTTGCAAAAGCCATCCCCGAATTCCATCAATTGGAATTTCGATTTCCGGAAGATTTTTTATCATTTCAGGATAGGGAAGCCCGGGAAATTCTTTTTTTAGATTATTCATAAATTAACTCCATTTTATAATTATTTCATTTTATTAATATTCTTTCAATGGTTGTGAATTAATTAAATTTATTGTTCTTTACTATTAACCATTATGCAGCCAACAGCAATTGAGTAAAGTTTTGTTTTTATACTATCTCCCCTTGATGACAGCATTGCAGGTACTGTTGTTCCTGTAACAAAACTTGCAGCTTCTGCACGAACGAGTTTGGTTAGGGTTTTATAGAAAATATTTGCGGATTCAAGTTGTGGAAAAACAAGACAGTCTGCATCACCTGCAACATCACTTTTTAAACCTTTAATTTCAACGCTTTTAGGATCTATTGCCACATCGAGACCAAGAGGACCGTCAATAAATACATTTTTTATTTGCCCTCGATCACCCATTTTAGAAATAACAGCAGCATCAATACTGGAATCTACTTTTGGATTAGGCATTTCTGTAAAGGATAATATCGCAACTTTAGGTTTTTTTATTCCAATATTATGAGCAGTCTCAACAAGATATTTTGTTATTGCGATTTTCTGATCAATCGTTGGAAGAGGAATAAATGCAGCATCGCTGATGATAAGAAGCTTATGATAGGTCGGAACTTCAAAAATCGTAACATGAGCAAGAATAGCATTCGGTTTCATTAATCCGTTATTCTTATCAAGAATACATTTTAAATAATTTCTAGAAGAGATTAAGCCCTTCATGATAATATCACCTTTACCTTCCCTTATAAGAGAGACAGCTTTTCTCCCTGCATCCAATTCATTTGGCTCATGTACTATCTGAGAATCTTTTACATCAATGTTGTGTTTTTTACAGATATTTTTAATTTTATTTGCATCTCCTACAAGAGTAGCCTTTGTAAGTCCTATTTTAAAAGCTTCTTGAGCTGCAAGAATTGTGTTTTCCTCCTGAGCATAAGCAATAACTATCCTTTTATCAGGTTTTAATTTTGCCAGTTTGATTAAATCATCAAGATGTTTGATCAACATATTTCCCCCGAAAATTATTTTTTTTTAATGCAAAAAATCGCACTTCAAATCTAATGTCAAGCAAATAAGATAACCATGCATCCCCAGAAAATTTTTCAACCTAATGGCACTATTAGTTGTAATGGTTCAAGATATTGTCCTTGATATGTAATTTTCCAGTACAATCCGGTACAATATGATTTTTTTGAAGAAATATCTGTGTTTAAATGAAAAAAGAAAGGGAAGTCAAACCTGGCTTCCCTCATTTTTATTATTTTATGATTTTTTATGTGGATCAAATTATTTTACAATAACTCTTCCTTTCTGTGTTGTAACGTTTCCGATTTGAATATTCCCGGGAACTTTAATAAGATAATCCACAGATGCGGATAGATTTTCCGCATTGTATTTAGTTTCAATGTTCAAACCATTCTGATTGTTAATGATTATGTCTATATATTGAAGCGCGTTTTTACCGTGTCTGCTCGTTTTTGTAGCTGATATATCAACATAATCGTTATCCCATCGGATTATACGTATG
>DAOVNY010000013.1 GCA_030630005.1 Bacteroidales bacterium
TATTATACCGGTTTTAGAGTTAATAGTGGCGAATATAAATTAATGGGACTTGCCCCTTATGGAGATACTGAATCAGAGCAAACCAAAGATTATAAAGAAAAAATATTAAGTGAGTTGGTTGATATACGCGAGGATGGATCAATTTTACTCAATATGAAATATTTTAAGTTTGCCACCGGACTTAAAATGACAAATAATAAAAAATGGACTGCGTTATTTGGCATCCCGCCAAGAAACCCCGAATCTGAAATTACACAGGAATACATGAATATGGCTTTGGCTATCCAACAGATTACCGAAGACATTGTTATTAAACTTGCCAAAACAGCTAAAAAGCTGACGAACAGCGATTATTTGGTAATGGCAGGAGGAGTTGCATTAAATAGTGTAGCTAATGGAAAACTATTGAGTTTGGATATTTTTAAGGATATCTGGATACAGCCGGCTGCCGGAGATGCAGGTGGAGCTTTAGGAGCAGCTTATTTGGGCTGGCACTTATGGAAAGGAGAAAAACGAATCCCCGTAAAAACTCCCGATGCTATGAAAGGTGCATATCTGGGACCTGAATTTGATGAAAAAAGTATTAAAGGAATTATTAGAAAATACGATGCTAAATATGACTATTATGAAGATTTTAATGAGTTAATAAAACTTGTTGCATCTAAAATTTCCGAAGGTAATGTAGTAGGTTGGTTTCAGGGAAGAATGGAGTATGGTCCAAGAGCATTAGGCAATAGAAGTATTCTCGGTGATGCCCGTAATCCGGATATGCAAAAGAAAATGAATCTGAAAATAAAATACAGAGAAGGATTCAGACCCTTTGCTCCTACTGTCCTTGAAGAAGATATTCAAGAATATTTTGTATTAGACAAGCCTTCACCTTATATGCTGCTTGTAATTCCTGTTAAAGATGAAAGACTGAAACCATTACCTGAAAATTATCATAAAATGGATCTTTATGATAGATTATATCATTTACGCTCCGATGTTCCTGCCATTACTCATATTGATTATTCAGCAAGAATACAAAGTGTGAATAAAAATACAAATCCAAAATACTGGAGTTTAATTAATGAGTTTAAAAATCAAACCGGCTACGGAGTGATAGTAAACACAAGTTTCAATGTTAGAGGAGAACCTATTGTTTGCACTCCTGATGACGGTTTCAGGTGTTTTATGAGAACTGAAATGGATTTTCTGGTGATTGGTAATTATTTATTTGACAAAAATCAACAGGAAAAATTAAAAAATGATTCTAATTGGAAAGAAGAATTTAAGTTGGATTAAATTTCTAAATTTAGTTCTACTGGGAATTTGATGGTAATGATTAAATGCGTAAATGATAAAATGATTAAATGCAAAAAAATAAACAGATGAAATTAACTACGAATCATAACAAACGGAAAACATCTATTGGAAAAAAAATAAAATTTATTTTAATTATCTCATTTGTTACTGTTATTGTTTTTTTAGTCCTTGCCGAGATATTATTGTTTTTAATTAACCCACAACCTTATCAATATCCTACACTAAAGTTTTCGGAAAAATATAAAAAAATCTATCATTCCAACGTAACAATCAAACATCATAATCCACCAAAAACAAGATATTATTCAACTAATGAATTTGGATTCAGACAAAGCAGTTGTACGCTTTCAAAAGAAAACAATAAAACTAATATTATTTTATTAGGTGACTCTTTTACGTTTGGAATCGGAGTAAATGACGGATTTGAATTTGCATCAGTTATGACTAACAAACTAAAACCTGATTATAATGTAATAAATCTTGGTATTGGCGGTTGGGGTTTAACACAGGAGATCAGGGTGTTTTACGAAATAGGTCAATCTTATGATCCCGAAATTGTAATTATAATTTTCTGTAATAATGATCCTGACGATAACTTATTGGATGCTGTTACTGAAATCAAAAACGGGAAATTTGAATTTATTGATTCGAATGATGCTTCCGCTGGTATTTTATCCAAAGTAAGTAAATTACTTTCCGGATCAATTATCCAAAAAAGTAATTTATATAACAGCATTAGAAATTTTCTTTATTTGAAATATCATGCTAATGCCATTAAGCAAATTAATGAACCGGAAATTAAAGCATCCGAAATTCCCGAAAATGAAAAATTTTATTGTGAATTACTCAATGTATTTGCAAATGACCTGAAACAAAGAGGAATAAAACTTATGTTTGCTTCGATAAATTATCTTAAAGACGGCAAAATTGAATCCGAACTACAGGATTTTCCATTTATTGAAAAACATATTTTTGAATTAGATTCTTTGGGTCTTATTGATTATATAAATATTAATGATTGGTTTAATAACGAAGATATGCTTCCTTCACCGGTTGGTCATTACGACAAAAGATGGAACTTTGTTTTAGGTGATAATTTGGCTGATTATGTTGTAGCCAACACAAACAAAAAAACATTACCTGAAAAAGATACTAAATAAAAAATGTACACTAAAATTGACTATTTTTGATTTTTTATTAGAATTTTTTTAATAAATGGATACAAAACAAATTTTAGATTTTATAAAGCAAGGAGAAGATAAAAAGATTGAGTTTAAGCAAAGTGCAAACAAGCTGCCCGGAAATCTTTTTGAAACAATTTGTGCGTTTCTTAATACAGAAGGTGGAACTATTTTGCTTGGCATTTCTGATAAAGGAAAAGTTATTGGCATAGACAAAAATGCTATAAATAAATTTAAAATAGATATTGCAAACTTATCTAATAACCCACAAAAGTTAGACCCTGTTTTTATGCTCACCGCACAGGAATTTAAAATTGATGAAAAACAAATTCTTGTAATAAAAGTGCCCGAAAGTTCTATGGTTCACAAAACTAATAATGAGGTTTTTATAAGAAATGAAGATGGTGATTATAAAGTTTCTCAATTAGAAAGAATTGCAGAGATTGTTAACAGAAAGAAAAACTATTTTAGCGAACAAACTGTTTATCCCAATGTTAACTTTAATGATTTTGATGTTAATTTGATTAAAAGAGCCAAAAACCTGATAAAAATAAACAATAACGAACATCATTGGCTTGAACTTAATGATAAAGAATTTCTATCTCGTGCCGGTTTTTATAAAAAGTCTAATAACGGAGATGAAGGCTATACTTTAGCGGCTATTTTATTTTTTGGCACTGATGAATTAATTCAATCTTTTGTTCCAGCATATAAGTTCGATGCACTTGTAAGGAAATTTAACATTGACCGGTACGATGACAGATTGACTGTAAGAACAAACCTTATTGATGCTTATGATTTATTGATGGGATTTATCGAAAAGCATGTTAACGATCCTTTTTATCTTGAAGGAACCACACGGATTAGTCTAAGAAGTAAGATTTTTAGGGAACTTATTTCTAATATTATTGCGCACCGTGAATATTTGAATGCCAGTCCGGCTGTTATTACCATTTTTAAAAATAAAATAGAATTTAAAAATCCAAACAATCCGAAACAACACGGAATTATTGACCCCAAACATTTTACACCTTATGCCAAAAATCCCACAATTAGCAAGTTTATGCTTCAGCTTGGCCGTGTTGAAGAAGTAGGCTCGGGCATGAAAAACGTTTATAAATATCTTCCAAAATTTGCGAAAAACACAAAAGCCGAATTTATTGATGATGAATTTTTTTCTACTCTGGTTGATTTGGAAACTGTAGAAAAAACTACCCAGAAAATTATTAAATTAATAAAAGAAAATCCATATATCAGTAGAAAAGAGCTGGCTAAAAAAATAAGAATTACAAGTGATGGAGTTAAATATCATCTCTCAAAAATGAAAGAAAAAGGATTTATAAAACGTATTGGACCTGACAAAGGCGGTTATTGGGAAATTTAGAAAGTTAAGAGATAACCAGAAAAAAAGTTCATGGAAAACTGTGGAATAAACTGTGGGATAAATATCTGAGAAAGGTTGGGAGAAAATCAGGGAAAAAAGTCGGAGAAAACTGCAAATAAAAAGTGGTCTGGATTGCTAACGCATAGACAAAAAGAAATTTTAATACTATTAAACTGATGACTTATAATAAATCACATAAAGAATATCCGCTGGTATCAATAATTACTGTTAATTATGATCATGCTCATATTACCTGCGAACTGATTGAATCATTAAATAAAATAACCTACCCAAATATTGAAATCATTGTGGTAGATAACTTTTGTGCTACTGACGAACCTAAGATCATTAAAGAAAATTATCCAAATGTAATTTTAATCGAAAATCCTATTAATTACGGTTTTGCCGCCGGAAATAATTTTGGAATAATGCGAGCCAGAGGAAAATATGTTTTCCTTTTAAATAATGATACCGAAGTAAAAGAAAATTTTCTTGAACCTTTGGTTGATAAACTTGAATCTGATCCAGCAATAGGAGCCGTAAGTCCCAAAATACGATTTTATCACACTCCCGACCGTATTCAATATGCCGGCTTTACTCCTATTAATTATTATACAATGCGGAATTTTTCGATTGGTTATAATGAAGTTGATAAAGGACAGTATAATCAGGACAGGGAAACAGCTTACGGGCATGGTGCTGCAATTATGGTCCCGATGAAAGTTATTAAGGAAATCGGAATGATGTCGTACATATTTTTTCTTTATTATGAAGAAGCCGACTGGTGTGCCAGAATTAAGGCTGCCGGATATAAGATTATGTTCGTTTATAAGTCTCTGGTTTTACATAAAGAATCAATATCAACAGGAAAACTCAGCTCTCTTAAAATATATTACCTTAACAGAAATCGGTTTGTTTTTATGCGGCGTAATATTAAAGGAAAAAAATTATATATTGGAATTTTATACCAGCTTTTTGTTGCAATTCCCAAGAATGCTTTTAAATATCTGCTAAAAGGTAAGTTTAAATTATTTTATGCTTATTACCGGGCTATCGGTTGGAATATTAAAAATTTCAGAAGTAAGGAAATTCACGAAAATCCTATGCTTTAACAAATTTGAAAAATTATTAATGAGAAAAATAATACAAAAAATATTAGACCTGATTAGAACATTTATAAGAATTAATCAGTTGGAGGTTGACAAGAACTTGAAGAACAAAATTAGATCAACTTGGTTCAAGGTGTTTTTTCTAAAGAGATATGACTCCAAAAACAGAGTGGCAAATATCGTAGGATTCAAAGTCAAATTCTTAGACTATTGGATGTTATATTTCCTTTTCAATGAAATATTCCTTAATAACGACTATTATTTTATTACTAAAAATGATAGCCCTTACATTATTGATTGCGGCAGTAATATTGGCATGTCTATTGTTTACTTTAAAATGTTATATCCAAACTCTCATATTGTTGCTTTTGAACCAGAAAATGAAACTTACTTATGTTTAGATAAAAATGTTAAAAAAAATTTCCTAAATTCCGTTACCATACATAAAGCTGCACTTTCTAACAAAGAAGGAAAAATAGAATTATTTTACGACCAAGATAATGCAGGTTCTTTAATCATGAGCACAAAGCAAGAAAGAATACCAAAGCAAAAGCAAATTGTTAACGCCTCAATTCTTTCGAAATATATAAATAAAGAGGTCGATTTTCTAAAAATTGACATTGAAGGTGCCGAACTTGAAGTCATAGAAGAACTCAGCAATACAAGGAAACTTTGCTTTGTAAAACAAATGGTAATTGAATACCATCATCATATTGTAAATGAATCAGATGTGTTTTCTAGAATGCTAAAGATTTTGGAGGATGCAGGATTTGGATATCAAATAGAAAGTCAACTTTGTAAACCTCTTATACGCGAACAATTTCAAGATATTTTAGTCTATGCATATCGAAAGGGATCCACTACCTGACAAAACTACTCTATTACAAATTAATTATTATTTTTGTATAGTACTGATCTGTTACAATTATTTTTTATAACAAATAATTACGTTTTGATTGAATACAAAATAATAATAACAATAATTATCTGGATATTAAGTATCTATCTCGGATTATCTTCTGTTTATTTATTTATTTTTTCCTTTAGTGCTTTATTTTATCGTAAAAAACAAACCTTTGAATGTACTGATTTTCAAAATTTTTTGGTTCTGATTCCTGCTTATAAAGAGGATAATGTAATTATTAATACTGCTAAAGAAGCTCTAAAACAAAATTATCCTTCCGAATTTTATGATGTTTATGTTATTGCAGATTCTTTTGAAAAAACAACTATCGAAGAATTAAAAAAGAATAAAGTTAATGTTTTAGAAGTTTCTTTTGAAATAAGTTCCAAAGCAAAGTCAATAAATAAAGCATTAAGCAGTATTAAGAAAATTTATGATGCTATAATTATTTTAGATGCCGACAACATTATGGAAGAAGATTTCATCAAAAAAATGAATTATTCATTATCCAACGGACATAAAGCAATTCAGGCTCATCGTGTGGCAAAAAATCAAAACAATTCTATTGCGGTTTTAGACGCAATTAGTGAAGAGATCAATAATTCATTATTTCGAAAAGGACACTCTTCTCTCGGTCTTTCTTCAGGACTAACAGGTTCGGGAATGGCTTTTGAATATCATTTATACAAAACGATAATGCAAAGTATTGATTCTCCCGCTGATGAAGATAAGGAATTAGAAGTAAAATTATTCGAAGGCAATCATAAAGTTAAATATATGGATGAAGCTTATGTTTTTGATGAAAAAATCAGTAGTGCAGGAACATTTGTAAATCAAAGATCGAGATGGATAGCATCGCAGTTTTACTATGCAAAACGTTATTTTTTTAAAGCTTTTTATAAATTATTTACACAATTAAATATAGTGTTATTTGATAAATTAATCCAATTAATTATTCTTCCGCGAATAATTATGTTGGGAGTTTTATTTGCAGGCTTAGTTTTAAGTTTTTTCTTTGGATCAACCACTCTGTTTTATTTTTGGTTACTTAGTACATTAATTTGTTATACAGCCATTATCCTGGCTATTCCTAAACATTTCTTTAATAAATCAACTTTTAAAGCATTATTATATCTGCCTTATGGATTTTTACTGATGTTATTTTCAATGATTAGATTTAAGAAAGCAAGAAAACAATTTAAGCCAACACCACATACAAGCAATAACGTAACGAAAAATGATAGAATGATTGAATAATTAAATGATTAAATGATTGAATGATAAAATGATAGAATATGCACATATTTAATCATTTAAGCATTTACACATTTAAGCATTTTCACTAAAACAACAATAGAACCTAAATAATTAGAATTATGATCATAATAAATACACTACAATTAATATTACTGATATATCTTGGACTGTCAAGTTTATATATTCTTATTTTTGGATTCGCAGGAATTTTCAGTAAAAAAAGAAAACAAAAAGAGCCGTTAATCAAGCGAAAATTTGCGGTAATGATACCAGGATATAAAGAAGATCAGATAATAATGGAAGTGGCTGAAGATGCTATAAAACAAAACTATCCGGCAAATTTGTATGATGTTATTATCATCGCCGACTCATTTAATCCAAAAACAATACAATCATTAAAAAAGCTCCCGCTAAAAGTCATTGAAGTTTCCTTCGAATCAAGTACAAAGGCAAAAGCCTTAAATAAAGCAATGGAAGAACTTACTGATAATTACGATGTAGCCTTAATACTTGATGCAGATAATTTAATGGAACCCGATTTTATTTCAAAAATTAATATGGCTTTTGATAATGGTTTTATAGCAGTTCAGGGACACCGTATTGCAAAAAATACTAATACTTCATTCGCAATTTTAGATGCTGTTAGCGAGGAAATAAATAACAACATTTTCAGAAAAGGTCATAGGGTTCTTGGTTTGTCGGCGGCATTAATTGGCTCGGGAATGGCATTTGAATACTCTTATTTTAAAAATATGATGAAATCAATAAAAGCAATCGGTGGTTTCGATAAGGAGATTGAACTTCACATGTTAAAGGACCGCAAGCTTATTGAGTATTTGAATAATGCTCTTGTCTTGGATGAGAAAGTTCAAAAATCTGAAGTTTTTTCAAGTCAGAGAAGACGTTGGTTAAGTGCTCAATTACATTATTTTAGCAAAGATTTTTCCACCTCTTTAAAGCATTTGATCTTAAAAGGTAATATTGATTATTTTGATAAAGCCATTCAGTTTATTCAACCACCAAGAATAATGCTCTTAGGATTCTTAATTGTTATAAATATAATTTCAATAATATGGAATTCGTCACCATTTAATTATGCGTGGGCAATAGTACTTGCTGCTTGTGTTTTCGCATTTATTTTTTCTATTCCAATTAAATTTTATAACTTTACTACTTTTAAAGCATTATTTAAATTGCCGCTTGCATTTTTCTTAATGTTTCTTTCATTATTAAAAATAAAAGGTGCAAATAAAAAATTTATACATACAGAACATTCAGCTAATAAAGATATTATAAACAAATCCTAAGGTATGAAAATCGGCATAGAAGGACAAAGACTATTTCGGGAAAAAAAGCATGGCATGGACATGGTTGCTCTCGAACTGATAAACAACTTACAAAAAATCGACAATAAAAATGAATATGTGATTTTTGTAAAACCTGATGTTGACAGAGATTGTATGCACGAAACAGCCAATTTCAAAATCGTTGAACTATCAGGAGGAGCATATCCGTTTTGGGAGCAATTTGCTTTACCAAAAGCTGCCAGCAAAGAAAACTGCGATATTCTGCATTGCACCAGTAATACAGCTCCAATTAACACAAAAATTCCTTTGATAATTACTTTACATGACATTATTTATTTGGAAAGCATTAGTATTCTGAAAAAGGGAGGCACATATTATCAGAAAATTGGAAATATGTACCGGCGTTTTGTGGTTCCCAAAAATGTTAGAAAAAGTAAAAGAATAATTACTGTTTCGCATTTTGAAAAAGACAGAATAAGGAATTTTTTCGGTTATCCTGAGGAAGACAAAACATTAGTTGCCGTATATAATGGTGTTAGCGAATATTTTAAAATAATTGATGATAAAGAAGAACTTGACAGGGTTAAAAAACTCTATAATTTACCTGATGAATTTTTATTTTTCCTTGGAAATACAGATCCAAAAAAGAATACACCCGGTACATTAAAAGCATACTCGGAATTTATTAAAAAAAGTGATAAAAAAATTCCTTTGCTGATGCTTGATTTTGGTTCTGATTATCTAAATAAAATTCTAACAAACATTGGCGATCCTGAGTTAAGAAAACATATTCAACTAACAGGTTATATTAAAAATACCGACCTGCCTGCAATTTATAATCTATGTACAGTTTTCTTGTATCCGTCATTACGCGAGAGTTTTGGAATTCCACCACTTGAAGCAATGCGATGCGGTGCTCCGGTTATTAGCTCTAATACTTCATCAATGCCTGAGGTTGCAGGTGGAGCAGCACATATCATTGATCCGTTCAATCCTAAGGAAATAGCAAAAGGAATAGAAAAGATTATTTCTGATGATAATTACAGAAAGTCATTAATTGAAAAAGGTCTTGTTCAATCTGCTAAGTTCTCGTGGAAAAAAATGGCTGAAAATGTTCTTGAATTATATCAGGAAATATATAATATGAATAATAATAATTAAAATCTTATAAAATGATAAATAATAGAGACATTATAGTTTTTGGAATTCAAAACTGGGATATTTCCAGTATCAGTAGAGATACAGCATTAGAAATGGCTAAAAAAAATAGGGTTATTTATGTTAATCCGCCTTTACATCGCATTTCTGCATTATTTCATAAAAAAGAACCCGATATTCATAATAAATTAGAAATAATTAAAGGTAAAAAACCGGATTTGGTGAAAGTTGGTGAAAATATGTGGGTTTTTTATCCGTGCACAATTGCTGAATCAATAAATTGGATTAAACCACCTGCTATATTTGATTTTTTTAATAAAATAAATGACAAGCGTTATGCAAAGGAAATAAAAAGAGTTGCAGCAAAATTAAATTTTAAAAACTTTATTTTGTTTAACGATACCTCCATGTTAACAGGCTTTTATCTGAAAGAATTATTAAAACCACATTTATTTATATATTTGTTGAGAGATGCTGTTATCGAAGTTCCTTATCACAAACGGCATGGGAGCAGATTACAACCATTAATTATTAAGAAAACTGATTTTACAGTAACAAACTCAGATTGGTTTGCGGAATATGCCCGTAAATCTAATCCAAAATCATTTTTTATAGGTTCAGGTTGTAATTTAGATAGGTTTAATGATAATGACGGCACATTGCAAATACCGGATGAAATAGCAAATATCAAAAAACCAATAATTGGTTACTTGGGTTATCTTACTGGAATCAGACTTGATATTGAAGTACTTATTCATATCGCTGAACAAAAACCTGATTGGAATTTAGTGCTTGTAGGGCCAGAAGATGATGCCTTTAAAAACAGTAAACTTCACAAACTTAATAATGTATTCTTTTTAGGCAGAAAAGACCCTGATAAAACACCCGGATATATCAAAGGATTTGATGTTGCTTTAAATCCACAAAAAGTAAATGAAATAACGGATATAAATTATCCTTTGAAAATTGATGAATATCTTGCTATGGGAATACCAACCGTAGCTACAAAAACAACATTTATGAACTATTTCAAAGATCATACATATTTGCCTGCAACTAAAGAAGAATATGTAATTGAAATAGATAAAGCTCTGAAAGAAGACACACCGGAACTAAGAAAAGAAAGAATTGTTTATGCATCAGGACACAGTTGGGAAAATTTTGTTGAAAAGATTTACGAACAAATTGAAAATATTGAAGCAGAAAAATAGTAGTATAATTCTTTTTTTGAAAACTGATATAGGGAAAAATTTAAAATGGTAAAAAACAGAGATATAGTTATTTTTGGTCTTCAAAGATGGGATAAATTTACATCAACCATTACCCGCAATATTGCAATGGAAATGTCTAAAAATAACCGCGTACTTTTTGTAAATCCTCCCTTACAACGTAGAAATGCTATCTTTCGCAAAGATTTGCCTTATGTGCAAAAACGCTTGAAAATTCTTAAAGGTAAAGAAAAGGATCTGGTTCGGGAAAATAAAAATTTATGGGTATTTTATCCAAAAATGATCGCTGAATCAATTAACTGGATAAAACCTGTTTCTGTTTTTTCTTTCTTTCATAAAAGAAATGAAAAACGATATGCTTATAAAATTAAGGAAGCAATAAAAAGACTAAATTTTAAAAATATCATTCTTTTTGGAGACACAGAAATGATCAATGGTTTTTATCTTAAAGATCATCTAAAACCTGATATTTTCTTTTATTTATTAAGAGATGCAATAACATTTGTTGATTATCACAAAAAACACGGAAAAAGACTTCATCCCTTATTGCTGAAGAAAGCTAATTTTGTTGTTACCAATTCCGATACTTTTGAGCGTTTTGCCAAAAAATCAAACCCAAGATCTTATTTTATCGGGCAGGGTTGCGATATAGAGCTTTATAATGATAACGAAGGTAAGTTTAAAATTCCTGATGATATTAAAAATATTAAAAAACCAATAATCGGATATATTGGTGCCTTAACTACAATCCGATTGGATATTGATATACTTATTCACATTGCCGAACAAAGACCCGGCTGGAGCTTGGTGCTTATCGGACCTCAACAAAAAGGCTTTACAAAAAGCAGGCTTGATGAACTAAAAAACGTATATTTTCTTGGAGCCAAAAAACCTGAATCCCTACCATCTTACCTCAAAGGAATTGATGTTACCCTTAATCCACAGATTTTAAATGAAATAACCGATCTTAATTATCCTTTAAAACTCGACGAATACCTTGCCATGGGTAAGCCGGTGGTTGCAACCAAGACATCATTCATGGAGTTTTATTTTAATGATTATTCATATCTCGCTAATACCAAAGAAGAATATGTAAATCTTATTGAGAAAGCTTTAAACGAAGATTCACCGGAAAAAGCAACAAAGAGAATAGCTTTTGCAATGGAACATTCGTGGGAAGCATTTGTATCTAAAATATATGAACAAATAGAGAAGACTTAAATTAGTAATGATAAAAGACAAAAATATCATTGTTCACGGACTTCAAAGTCTCGATTCTCCGATAGGAAGTAATTGCATAAATATTGCATTCGAGTTTTCTAAACAGAATAAGGTATTATACGTTAATTATCCACTTGACAGGGTGACTTCTATCCGTCAAAAATCTAATCCCTTAGTTATTAAAAGGAAAAATATCCTTAGAAAAAAACAAGCTGACCTTGTTCAGATAAATGATAATATGTGGAATTTATATCCACGAACCATGCTTGAGTCGATAAACAAAATTGGTTTTAAACCTTTAGTATCTTATCTAAACAAAATAAATAACAAACGTTTTGCTGCAAAAATCAAAGAAGCAATAAATAAATTAGGATTCAAGGATTTTATTCTTTTTAATGATAGTGATTTTTACAGAGGATTGCACCTGAAAGAATTATTATCACCTGCTTTAGCGGTTTACTACACAAGAGATAATATGCGTGCAACTGAATATTTTCGCAAACATGGAGTTTTCTTTGAAGATAAAATAATGAAGAAGTCTGACTTGATTGTCTCAAATTCTGTTTATCTTAATAATATTGCAAAAAAACAAAATCCCAATTCTTTTTATGTTGGACAAGGTTGCGACATTTCTTTATTTGATAGAGAATTAGTTAAAGAAATTCCTGAAGATATTAGTAAAATAAAAAGCCCGATTGTTGGATACATCGGAGCATTAAAAAGTGCCAGATTAAGCGTTAATACTATCGAATATATTGCAAAAAGCAAACCTGACTGGAATGTAGTTTTGGTTGGACCTGAAGATGATATATTTAAGAACAGTTCTTTACACAAATATTCAAATGTATATTTTCTCGGTTCAAAAAAAATGGAGGACCTTCCCTCCTATTTAAAAACATTTACGGTAGCAATTAACCCCCAATCTTTAAATCCTTTGACAATAGGAAATTATCCCAGAAAAATTGATGAATATCTCGCTATGGGAAAACCCACGGTTGCTACACTTACCGAAACTATGAAAGTCTTTAAAGATCATACATACCTCGCCGAAACAAATGAAGATTATGTAAAATTAATTGATCTTGCAATTAATGAAAATTCAGAAGAGAAAGAACTGAAAAGAATTAATTTTGCCAAAACACATACATGGGAAAATAATGTTTCTGCTATTTATAACGCTTTCGAAAAAGTATTATGTAAATCATTAAAATAAGATGAGTTTAAAAGAAAAAATAAAGTCAAAGAAAAAATTAAAACAACTTGCACTTTGGGCGTTGATTCCGAAAAATCAGGCTCGACCAAGATTATGGGTAAAAATTTTCCTAAATCCATTCATTCATAAAAAAGGAAAAGGTGCAAAAATCTGTCGAAGAACACGGATAGATATTATGCCATGGAATAAGTTTTATCTTGGAAAAAATTCGACTATCGAAGACTTTGCAACTATTAACAATGGCGTTGGTGACATCATTATTGGAGACAGAACCCGTATCGGTTTGGGAAATACTTTGATAGGACCTGTTACTATTGGAAATGATATTATGCTTGCTCAAAACGTTGTAATGTCAGGCTTAAATCATGGATATGAAGATATTACAATGTCAATTCACGATCAAAAAGTTACTACTGCTCAAATTACAATTGAAGATGAAGCATGGATAGCTGCTAATTCTGTTATTGTTGCGGGTGTAACTGTAGGAAAACATTCTATTGTAGCAGCAGGAAGTGTAGTTACAAAAGATGTTCCTCCTTACTCAATTGTTGGAGGAAACCCTGCAAAAATTTTAAAACAATATAATTTTGAGTCAAAAAAATGGGAAAGGGTTAAATAAGTACTTAAAGTGAACTAAAGTTTGGAGTGACTAAAGTTAATAATAAAGAATTTTAAACTTTAGGCATTTTAGGCACTCCAAACTTTAGGCACTATTTAGTTACTGAAATTAATATAAATTAACGTATCATGATAACAATTAAAATTTTATTCTGGATATTTTTATTTGTGGTGTTTTATGCTTATATCGGATACGGTATTCTTTTATTTTTCATGATCCGCATAAAGAGACTATTCAAACTTGGAAGAAAACGTGAGTACGATCCATCTTATACTCCTGAAGTTACCTTATTTGTAGCTGCATACAACGAAAAAGATTATGTTGAAGCAAAAGTTAAAAATTCCTTTGAGTTGGATTATCCTCAGGATAAAATCAAACAGGTTTGGGTAACCGATGGTTCTGATGACGGCACACCCGACATGCTTAGAAAATATAAAGATCAAGGAGTTGAAGTTTATCATGAAAATGTTAGAGGAGGAAAAATTGGAGCAATGAATAGAGGAATGCAATTTGTAAAATCCCCTATTGTGATTTTTTCAGACGGAAATACAATTTTGGGTAAAGAATCAGTTCGAAGAATAGTAAATTTATTCTCCGATCCTAAAGTAGGCTGTGTTTCCGGTGAAAAAAGAATTTATCAAAAATCAAAAGATACAGCTGCCGGAACAGAGGGTATTTATTGGAAATATGAATCAACATTAAAAAAATGGGATGCTGAGTTAAATTCTGTTGTTGGTGCTGCAGGCGAACTATTTGCCATAAGAACCGAACTTTTCCAAGATGTTGAAAAAGACACTTTGCTCGATGATTTTATTATTTCACTCAGAGTAGCTATGAAAGGATACACTATTCAATATGATCCCGAAGCTTATGCCATCGAAACATCATCGGCAAATGTAAAAGAAGAACTAAAACGAAAGATCAGAATTTCGGCAGGTGGAATTCAATCAATTATCCGACTTAAAGCTTTATTAAATATATTTCAATACGGCTTACTTTCATTTCAATACATTTCGCATAGGGTGTTAAGATGGTCATTAGCTCCATTATCACTTTTAATATTATTAATTTTCAACACAATAATTACTGCAAATAGCGGATTTATAAATTTTAACGATATTTTTACATGGCTTTTCTGGGGACAATGTGCATTTTATTTAATGGCTCTATCAGGTTGGCATTTTGAAAATAAACAGATAAAAATCAAAATATTATTTATCCCATATTATTTCTTTGTAATGAATCTTTCAGTATTCCTCGGTTTACGTAGGTTCTTAAAAGGCAAACAATCTGTAAACTGGGAACGTGCAAAAAGAGGAAAATAAAACTATTAGTATGAGTAATAATTCAAAAAAAATAAAAGTCTTAGAATGCATCCGGCAAGGACAGGTTGGAGGCGGCGAATCTCATTTAATTGATTTGTCAAGAACTTTGAATAAAGATGAATTCGAAGCCGTTGTTCTATCATTTACTGATGGTCCAATGGTTGAAACACTTCGAAATTCAGGTATTAAAACCTACGTTATTCATACCGAAAGTGGTTTCGACTTTAAGGTGTGGAAACAAGTGATGCAACTGATAAAAGATGAAAATATTGATATTGTCCATGCACACGGTACAAGAGCAAATTCTAATACTTTCTGGTCAGCAAAACAACTAAATAAACCTTTTGTTTACACAGTACATGGCTGGTCTTTTCATCAGGATCAATCCCCTATCATCAGAAAAATCAGAGAAACTATTGAAAAATTACTTACCAACGAATCTGATGTCACAATTTCTGTTTCATTCAATAACCAAAAAGATGGGATTGACAGATTTAGTATGCCCAGATCAAAGGTGATATATTATGGTGTTGATCTAAATAAATTCGACATCAATAAAAAATATGAAAATTTACGAAAAGAATGGAATATCCCAAAAGGTAAAACCGTCGTGGGTTTTTTAGTTCGAATGACTATACAAAAAGATCCTCATACCATGATTAGAGCCATTAGCAAAGTACTGGAAAAAACAAAAGATATTTACTTTGTGATGATAGGTGATGGTGACCTAAAAGAAAGTACATTACAACTGGCAAAAGAGCTTAATGTAGAATCAAATATCGTTTTTGAAAATTTCCGTTTGGATATACCTAATGTTTTAAATTCGATAGATATATATTGCCTGCCATCTCTTTGGGAAGGAATGCCGATAGGTTTAATAGAAGCCATGTCGATGAAAAAAGCAATTATTGCCTCCCCTGTTGACGGAACAAAAGAAGCAATTGTAGATGAAGTTACCGGATTGTTAGTTCCCGAACAAAAACCCGAACTACTAACTAATGCTATTCTTCGACTTCATGAAGATAAAGATTTATTAGAAAAAATTTCTGATAATGCCTATCGTCTTGCACAACGGAAATTCGACAAAAAAAGAATGACGAAAGAAATAGAATACATTTATAAAAAAATATTAATCAAGAAAAAAATCAATCCACTAACTAAATTCAAGATCAGGATAAAAAGAATTATACCGTTTTATATCGCAAAAAAAGTCAGAGGTACTTGGCAGAGAATATTAAGAGTGTTTTATATTGGAAATAAATTTTACTGTCCGTATTGCAAAAATCATTTTAGAAAACTCATGCCTGCCGGAATTAATATCCCAATTTATAAAGAGTTAAATGTTGTAGGTGCAGGTTACAGACCAAACAGTACTTGTCCAAGATGTTTTTCTACCGACAGAGATCGTTTGATATATTTGTATTTGAACAAAAAATTGAATATTCTTGAAAAGAAATACAAAATTTTACACATTTCACCAGAACCTTCAATAAAATCAATATTACGGAATCGAGAAAATATAGAATATACATTAGGTAAAAACTATAAAGATAAATACTTTTTCAACAAAGATTTTCTCCAATTAGATATTACAGACCTATATTATGATGATGATGCATTTGACTTAGTTATTGCAAATCACATTCTTCATTACATTCAATATGATGAACTTGCAATGAAAGAAATCCATAGGGTGCTAAAACCCGGCGGAAAAGCTATTTTGCAAGTGCCTATTTCTTATGACATAACAAAAACCATTGAAGATGAATTTTTTATATTACCACAAATTAAAGAAAAACACTTCTTTAATTATGAAAAGGTAAGACTTTATGGCACTGATTATTTCACAAAACTTGAGAAAACAGGATTTAACATTGAAATGATCAACCCTGAAAATGAAGGCTGGTTAAATGAAATTAATGAATTTGCACTTAATCCTTCTGAAAAATTAATTATAGCAACAAAAATTGTTTGACTTTATGGACAGACATTAAACTTTAATTGCTTTTTTACGTTTAAGGAATAACCTATAAAAACATATCATGTTTAGATTACAAAATATTCTCAACAAAAGAGCTATAAGTGTTTTTGCTATCTTTTTATTTCTGATAGCAAAATTCAGTTTCTCACAAAATATCAATTGCGATCATTCTATTAGCCCAAGCACCACGGTTGTTGATGGTACCGGTCTTATTTATCCGGGTGATACTGTTTGTTTGCTGGCAGGTCCGAAAAATTATCTTTTATTGAGAAATATTCACGGAACTGAAGAACAACCGGTTGTTATTCTCAACAAAGATGGAAAGGTAATTATTGATACTGATCATTTCTACGGAATAAAGTTTGACGGATGTTCGTTTGTTAAATTATCAGGAAATGGCTCTGATGCTTATCAATATGGCATTTTTGTTTCGCGTGTTGAGAATGGTGCAGGCATTTCCGTTGATAACAAAAGTACTGATATCGAAATTGAATATACCGAAATATCAAATACTCCAATTGCCGGTATTTATGCCAAAACCGAACCCGACCCTTATGGAAATTGCACATTTCCTGCTGTAAGAGACAGCTTTACAATGTATAATACCATTATACATGACAACTATCTTCATGATATTGGGAATGAAGGAATGTATGTCGGCAGCTCAAAATATACAGGACAGCATATAAATAATGTTAACTGCGATACTATTGTTTTACCTCATGTTTTGATAGGAGTTAAAGTTTATAATAATATTCTTGAAAATATAGGTTGGGATGGAATTCAGGTAAGTTCGGCGATATCAGATTGCGAAATTTACGGCAACTATATTTCTCAGGATAGTTACGCAGAAGAACAATGGCAAATGAGTGGAATATTAATTGGAGGAGGAAGTAATTGCGATTGTTATAATAATACTATTGTTGATGGAAAAGGTGATGGTATTGATTTGTTGGGTCTTGGTGATAACAAAATATTTAATAATTTGATCGTAAATCCGGGCAAAACGTATTATCCAAATCAACCTCCTAATGAGTATCAAAAACATGGAATCTGGACAGGAGATGTCGTAACTAATCAGGGTACCGATTTTTTAATTTACAACAATACAATAGTAAGTCCAAGAACGTATGGAATGAAGTTATCCAATTCTTCTGTTACTGATAATAAAATTTATAATAATATAATCGTTGATCCGGGTGCTTATAATTTAGTTGGTAATGATGCATATATCAATCGTACAAGTTCTTATGTAAACATTGATCTGTCAAATAACTTTTTAAATCCGGGCATTAGTACTGCACGATTTATTGATCCTGCAAACGGCAATTACGATCTACAAGTAAATTCGCCTGCAATTAGTGGTGGAAAAGACCTTTCTTATCTTGGTTTGGATTTTGATATTGAGAATCGCCTCCGCCCCTATTATTTTTATTATGATATTGGTGCTTATGAATGTCAGGACTCCACTTTATCAATTGATCCCGTTGGCGAAGTAAACAACGGAATTATTTTGAACAACAATTTCCCAAATCCATTTAATGATAAAACAAGTATAAAATTTTATTTACCGGAAAAATTACATATTAAGATCAGTATTTTTGATGAAACGGGTAAAATGCTTAAAGAGTTGATAAATAAGAATGTGCCTAAAGGTGAACATGAAATTATCTTTAATGCAAAAAAACTAAGTGCGGGAACATACTTTTACACATTATCAACTAATAAATATTGCATAACAAAAAAGATGACAATATTTTAACAGAATTACATTAACTTTACATCATAATTACTAATATAATATATATGAAAACTGCATTAAAAAAACTTATTCCTTTTACAATAGGTCAAAAACTTAGGGGTCTTTGGCAAAGAACTCAAAGTATTTTTTTATACGGATCAAAATTTTATTGTCCGTTTTGTAAAAACAGTTTCAGAAAATTATTACAGGGAGGTTCTGATTTACCTGTACTCAAGGAAAATCAAATTATAGGAGCCGGACTTCGTAAAAACTGTGTTTGTCCAAGATGTTATTCAACCGATCGTGATCGCTTGCTTTATCTTTATTTAAATCAAAAAACAAATATTTTAAAAGAAAAAATCAGATTATTACATATAGCACCATCCGGTAGTTTAAAAGCTTTGTTGGCATCTAATAAAAACATAGATTATCATACAGGTATTAAACATCACGATGGTTTTTATTATTCTAAAGAAACACAAATTCTTGATATTACTAATATCCATTATAATAATGATGATTTTGATGTTATCATTTGTAATCATGTTCTCGAACATGTTATTGATGACAGAAAAGCAATGTCTGAACTTTTTAGAGTTCTAAAACCAGGTGGATGGGCAATCTTACAAGTACCTATTTCAAAAACTTTGAAAAAAACGTTTGAAGATAATAGTATTGTTGACCCAAAAGAAAGAGAAAAATATTTCGGACAATTTGATCATGTAAGAATATACGGTCAGGATTATACAGACAGATTAGCTGAAATTGGCTTTAATATTGAAATTATTGATATTTTTTCCGAAAAATTTGACGGCATTGAAATTGAAAAATGGGCTCTCAATCCTGAAGAAATGATTTACATTGAGCATAAACCAAATAAATAGAAAGAAACATGAATCACATAAAATCTTACTTGATTATTTTCTTCATCCTTATAGGATTTTTTTTACGAGCAGAAATTTCTGTTGGAACAAAAAAAGAAAATATTGACAGTCTTCGTCAAACTCTGAATTTTGTAAAAGACGAGGCAAAATATAAAGTACTGGTAAATCTCTCGAATGAAATTTTCGCAAGTGCACCAGAAGAATGTATTGAATATTTGATAGAAGCTTTAAGTATTGCCAAAAAATTTGATAACATTGAATGGCAGGCAGATGTAACAAATCGAATTGGATCATGCTATTATATTCTTGGTAAATTTAATGAAGCACTGGATCAATATTTTTTATCCTTAAAAATAAGTAACAATGTAAATTACAAACAGGGAATAGCAAAAGCATCAGGAAATATCGGGCTGGTATATGATTATCTCGGCGAATACAACAAATCTCTTGAATATCATCTTCGTTCTTTAGAAACAGAAGAATATCTTAATAATAAAGAAGGTATCGCCGGGTCACTAAATAATATAGGTAACATTTATTATTCTTTGAAAAATTATGATGAAGCACTCTCCTATTTTCAAAGATCATTGAAAATAAATCAGGAGCTTGAAAATAACGAAGGTGTAGCACATTCTTTTAATAATATTGGGATTATCTACCACGAAAAAGCCAATTATGATAAAGCATTGTTGTATCTGCAATCAGCATTGATGATATTTGTAGAGATAGAAAATAATAGCGGAATAGCTTCTTGCTATAATAATATTGGAAGAATATATTCATCAAAAAAAACCTATAACAATGCACTTGAGAATTTTATAAAAGCTTATAAAATAAATGAAATATCGGGTAATAAATGGGATATGGCAAATAATTTGCAAAACATTGGAAGTACATATTTACAATTAAAAAAACTAAATAGTGCAAAGACAAATTTTGACAAAGCCTTGAATATTGCTAAAGAAATTAATGCAAAAATTTTGCTCTCCGAAATTTACAGAGCATATTCAGAATTATTTTCTGCAAAAAAAGATTATAAAAATGCGTTTAAATATTTTACAAAATACTCCAACCTTAGTGATACTATTTATACTGAGGAAACAACAAAAAAAATATCTGATCTTTATAAAAGTTATGAGATAAGTAAAAAAGAAAAAGAAAATGAAATACTAACCAAGAATAATGAGATATCTAATCTTAAGCTATCCCGAAGCAGAAATATGCAAATCCTTATTGCTTTTATTCTTCTGTTTGTCTTGGTACTCATTGTTTTTATCTATAAAAGATACCTTGATAATAAAAAGAAAAACATACTACTTAACCAAAAGAGTGATGAAGTTGAAATAGCCAACAAAAAACTTCAGGATTTTAATGATAAACTTGAAAATAAAGTAAAAGAAAGAACAAATGCACTTCAGGAAGAAATTGATGAGCGCGAAAAAGTTGATATTGACCGGAAAAAAGCATTAAAAACTGCCGAGGATGCCAACTATCTGAAAAATTCCTTTCTTTCAAATATGAGTCACGAAATTCGTACACCTCTTAATGGTATTATCGGCTTCGCAAGTTTACTCGAAACCGAATTATCATTAATGGAAAATGAAGAGCTTTTTGAATACGCAACAGGTATTCAACAAAGTGCTGACCGGTTAATGCACCTTCTTAACAATCTCATTGATATAAGTCGTATTGAAGCAAATGACATGGAAGTAAAACTAAATCCTTGTTATATTAATGAGATTGTGCAAAATGTTTGCGAAATATACCGTTTTAACGCTAATGAGAAAAAACTAAAATTCAATACTAAACTAAATGACCTTCCCGAAGCTCTATCTGATGAATCTTATTTAACTAAAATATTAAGTGATATTATTGATAACTCAATAAAATATACTAATAGTGGTTTTATTAATGTTATAACCGAATATAATAAAAATACTGATCAAATATTGATCATAATTAAAGATACAGGAATAGGAATTGATAAAGCTTATCTTGATCATATTTTTGAAGCATTCAGACAAGAAAGTTCGGGTTATTCACGTAATTATCAAGGTGCCGGTCTTGGTTTGCCTCTTGCCGAGAAACTAATTAGGCTGATGGGAGGTAATATAAAAATTGATTCTATAAAAGGAAAAGGAACAACTGTAACCTTATTCTTGAATGTTTATAAGGAAAGTAAACAAACTACTTCACGATTACAAAAAAAATTAGATATTCCTATCGAAGAAAAAACAAAAGCTAAAAATCCGGATATTTTCTTTGTAGAAGATGATAGAATGAACAGAATAGTTTTGAAAAAAATGCTCACCAAATTTGGTAAATGTACAGATGCGGCTGATGGCGATGATACATTGAATATTATTGAAAAAACTTATGAAAAAGATAAGGTTTTTGATATAATGATATTTGATATTAATTTACCTGCTCCCTGGGATGGAATAAAACTTATGAAGGAAATTAAGAAACGGTGGAAAAAATATAAAAACATACCATTTATTGCTCTTACAGCTTATGCTATGAGTGGTGATAAAGAACGTTTTATTGAAGCCGGATTTGATAATTATATATCAAAACCTGTCAATAAAGCCCGGTTAATCAATATGATCAATAATCAGATAATGCTAAGGAATAAAGATATTTAATTTGAACTAAGTATAATGACTTTAAATACTGAAAAATCGAAAAAGCAATTACTTGAAGATATCAATGAATTGCAAAAAATTAATAAAAAATTAAAAATAGATTTGGAAGAAGCACAAACTGATGCTAAAATAGTAAATCATGTCAAATCAATGTTTCTTTCTAATATCAGTCATGAGATACGTACGCCAATGAATGGAATTATCGGTATGTACAATGTATTAAAACAAACAAAATTATCGAAAGAACAAATAGAGTTTCTTGATATTATTAATATTTCAGGTCAAAACCTTATCTCGGTAATTGATGATATTCTTGATCTTTCAAAAATCGAATCAGGTAATTTAAAACTTGAAAATAAACAGTTTAGCATAAATGATAAGATAGAAAAAATAAAAAATTTATTGATTTTTAAATCCAAAGGAAAAGGCATTAATCTAATTTCTGAGCATGATACAAAAATTCCTAAATATGTTCTTGGCGATGCAGGCAGGTTTAAACAAATACTCACAAATCTCACAAATAATGCAATAAAATATACGAAAGAAGGAAGTGTTACAATTAAAACACAATTATTAAAAGATACTAATAAACATATATTTGTAAAATTCAATATTATTGATACCGGAATTGGAATAACTGAAAAAAATAGGGAAAATTTATTCAAATCATTTTATCAGGTTGATTCCTCCACTACTCGAAAATACGGAGGTACAGGTCTGGGTCTTGCAATTTCAAAACATCTTACAAAGATCATGGGTGGAGACATTGGAGTTGAAAGCACTTTTGGCAAGGGGTCAACATTCTGGTTTATCCTTAAATTCAATAAGGTTTTAAAAAATGAAGTTGACTTAAAAAGTAAGGATGGTATTCAAAAAAGTGGTTCAAAAAAATTGTCGGTTCTTATTGTTGAAGACAATCTGCTAAATCAAAGATTTGCATCTGCAACTTTAATTAAACAAGGTCATAATGTTGATATTGCCGAAAACGGCATGATTGCCGTCGAAAAATTCAAAAACAATAAATATGATGTCATTTTAATGGATATTCAAATGCCTGTAATGGATGGTATTGAAGCTGCCAAGGAAATCAGAAGAATTGAAAAAGAGAGAAATATAGCTATTAATAAACGAGTTAACATTCTTGCAGTAACAGCTTATGTTTTGGATCATGACAAAGATATGTGTCTTGCAGCAGGAATGGATGAATATCTTGCAAAACCATATAAACCTCAGGAACTTATTCAATTAATCGAAAAAATATACTATTAATCAAAGTAGAATACCATTCAAAAAAAGTTTATTAAATAAAAAAGGGAATCAACAAATGTTGATTCCCTTTTACTTGTCGGGGTAGTCCGTACGGACGTCCTCCTGCTCTTACAGGAAAACACACTTGTTGATTTATATAAAAAAGGGAATCAACAAATGTTGATTCCCTTTTACTTGTCGGGGTAGTCCGTACGGACGTCCTCCTGCTCTTGCATGAAAACACACCTGTTGATTTATATAAAAAAAGGGAATCAACAAATGTTGACTCCATTTTAATTGTCGGGGTAGTCCGTACGGACGTCCTCCTGCTCTTGCATGAAAACACACCTGTTGATTTATATAAAAAAAGGGAATCAACAAATGTTGACTCCCTTTTACTTGTCGGGGTAGCA
>DAOVNY010000197.1 GCA_030630005.1 Bacteroidales bacterium
CCTTTGAAAATTTTAATACGGATTTTATAATATCTGATTTGATATTTAATGATTTTTTAAATTTTGCTGAAGAGAATGGTGTTAAAAAGGAAAATAAAGGAATAGAGTATGCAAATGAAAGAATAAGAATATTATTAAAAGCCTTTATCGGGCGCAACTTGCTTGACGATAAAGGCTTTTATCCTATATATCATAAAGTTGATAAAACTTTTCAGAAGGCAGTTGAGTTGTTATAATAACTTATAAAACTTTCCTCATCCTTTCAATTAATTCATTACCAATATCTGTCTTAATAATAATATGTTCTCTTATTGCAGAAACAGTGCTATTACTTTCAATTTTTCCTATTACATATTCAAAATCAAGCTGTTTATCAGATTCTTCTCCGTCCATTCCAAATCCTGTTTTAGTGTTGAGAGAAAATTCTTTTTTCGCATCTTCATAAAGCATATTATCTAAATCCACAACACTTTTTTTCCATTTTTCCACCATCTCAATAATATCCCATGAAGTTATTTCATTTATTTTTTTCCCGATACGTTTCTGTAAAATATCAATTGCCCATGTCCACTCATAAGTATAATAATTATTATGTATTGATTTGAAAAAATTATCAACTTGTTCCAGGGTAGTTATTTTTTCATTCTCAATATCCGAAAGCAATTTTTTAACAATTTCTTCAGGGGCTATCAATCCTGCTAAATCAACCCATTTTCCTGTTCCGATAGGAGTATCAGGTTTTAGTCTTTCTTGAATTTCTTTATTGTTTTTAAAATTTATTTTTTCAAGCCGTTTAATTAATGAATTTCCTAAAAATTTATTAATACCTATCTCATACAATCTAATGCCTTTGTTAAGCGCTGAATTATAAATTTTACACCTTTGATAAAAATAATAATCTGAAGATTTCCCTGAAGACATTTTTAATCCGTTTAGGTTTTTATTGCCTTTTATCATTTTTTGGATAGTGTAAGGACTTAACAGGTTGAAAATTACATAATCAAGCTTATTAGAGTCTTTTCGTTTGTCGCGTTTCGGCCATTTCTGAGCGTCCCTGATTGTTCCAACACTATGTAAATTCACACCGGGAATTAAAACACTCCTCTCTTTAATTTCAATTAGATATGAAAACGGCATGTCAGAACTATCAGGATTTTTATAATGTCTGCCCATAACAAGTGAAAATGCTCCGACTTTCGCAGGCCATAGTAAATACGAGTCACTTGTTGTCTTTGACCCTCTTTCAACTATTCCCTGATGAATAGGTCCTAATTTATACATGTGATTACTTTGATTCGAACCGCTTCCTGCATTAAAAAATGAAAACAAACCTGCAATCAGTAATGTGGATTTATGATGTGTAACCGTATATGGTCCGGCAAAAATAGCACAGGCTTCACCTTGAAAACACTGACAATTAGCAAAGAATAAAGAATTTTCTGCAGAAAAATGTTTGCTCAATTCACATCCCTGACCTATAAAACAAAAAGAAATCAATGTTGAATCAGAAATTTTTGAACCTGAACAAACAATAAAATCTTCAACTATTACCCCGGGACCAAAATATACAGGGTCTTCTACACAACTATTTACAGAGCCATTTGATAATCTGCAAATACCTTCAATTATACTGTTTATACCGATTTTAACATTTTTTATGGTTTTGCAATTGATTAATTTTGCACCCCTGGCAATTAATCCCATTGAAGATGTAACGGATTTTGTATAGTCAGCTATCATTTTTTCAAGTGCTTTAATAACTTTAGGCTTATGTCTGTATAAAGCTAAAATGTATGCCGTATGTGCTGAAAGATAATCATAGATTGGGATTTCCCTGCCTCCTCCTTCATTGATTGCTTCAACTCTTACTCCATTGCCAAATGAACTTTCGCCCTCAACTGCAATCATATCAACATTTTCAATTACTACATCATCTTCAATAATATAATTTGCCAAATAGTTCTTAATTTGTCCAATGTAAACATTATTGCCTATGATACAATTATGTATAGTTGCATCATTTATTCCTGCCGGTTTTTTAACGCCACCGAAAAAAGTAAATTCTTTATCAAATACTCCTAATTTAATATTACCTGAAAATTTTGTTGTTTTTACTTTTCCGGCATCAAATTGTTCTGCAACCTGAATATTTATCCAATCATCGCAACTACAACCCTGTGATATTAATCGATCAATTTCCTTTTTTGTTAATAAACGGTATTTTCGCGTCATCTTCTAAATATTTTTATATTGAATTAAAGCGGACAAAGTAAAACAATAATTCTTAATAAAAAAATATTTTTACTCTAACAAATTCATAACATAAAATTTTAAAACACCAACCCTAAACAAATTTTATTATTTTCGCATTTTCTTATCAGAAACAGAAGGCAACTTATTAAATAATTAAACTATATGGAAAGTATCAGATTTAAAGCCTTGGAAACCATTTGGCACCATAAACCGGTTAATGTTGTTTTACCAAAAGGGAAAGCTTCCGATTATTATGGAGAAATGACTTTTAATAAAAAAGCTATGCGCGATTTTTTGCCTGAAAAGGCATACAAAAAAGTAATGGCGTCGATTGAAAAAGGTGGGAATATTGACCGTAAAATAGCCGATCAGGTTGCAGCTTCGTTAAAATCGTGGGCAATAAGTAAAGGAGCAACCCATTACTCTCATTGGTTTCATCCCCTGACCGGATCAACTGCTGAAAAGCACGATGCATTTATCAATCCGGTTGAAGGTAATGATGCTATTGAAGAGTTTGGCGGAAACGAATTGATCCAACAGGAACCCGATGCCTCAAGTTTTCCAAGTGGTGGTATCAGGAATACTTTCGAGGCAAGAGGTTATACTGCCTGGGACCCAACCTCGCCGGCTTTTATTCTTGAGAATACTCTTTGTATCCCAACAATTTTTGTTTCTTACACCGGTGAAGCTCTTGATTATAAAACTCCTTTGATTAAAGCTTTAAATTTGATTGATCGTGCTTCCGTTGATGTATGCAAATATTTTAATAAAAATATAAATAAAGTAAATGCCACATTAGGTTGGGAGCAGGAATATTTTCTTATTGATACGGCTTTATATTTTGCAAGACCAGACCTTGTTCTAACCGGACGTACTGTATTTGGACACGCTTCGGCAAAAGACCAGCAGCTTTCCGATCATTATTTTGGTGTTATTCCGAAAAGAGTTTTAAATTTTATGAAGGACTTTGAAATTGAAGCCCACAGACTCGGAATACCTGTAAAAACGAGACATAATGAGGTAGCTCCAAACCAATTCGAGTGTGCTCCTGTTTTTGAGGAAGTTAACCTTGCCGTTGATCATAACCAATTATTAATGCATATTTTAAATATTGTTGCTAAACGACACGACCTGACAGTGTTATTGCACGAAAAACCTTATGCAAAGATTAATGGATCAGGAAAACATAACAACTGGTCATTAATGACTGATACGGGAATTAACCTCTTATCACCAGGTAAAACCGGAAGTTCAAATCTTAGATTTATTACTTTCTTAGTTAATATATTAAAAGCTCTCGATACTCATGCCAATCTCTTGGGCGCAAGTATTGCAACAGCAGGAAACGACCAAAGACTTGGCGGACACGAGGCTCCTCCGGCGATAATCTCTGCCTTTATCGGTTCTCATTTAACCAATATCCTTAATAATATTGAGAAAAAGATTAAAAATGGTAAAATAACACCCGATACACAGGAGGAACTTCACCTGAATATTGCTAAAATCCCGGAAATACTTTTAGATAATACCGACAGAAACAGAACATCTCCGTTTGCATTTACTGGAAATAAATTTGAGTTTAGAGCAGTCGGATCATCCGATACTTGTTCGAAATCAATGACAGTGTTAAATTTAATTGTAGCCGACCAATTGAAAAAGTTTAAAATAGAAGTAGATAACTTTCTTGCAAAAAATATTAGAAAAGATGAAGCTATTTTCAGAGTATTAAAAAAATATATTACCGAATCAAAAAATATTCGTTTTGAAGGAAATAATTATAGCGAAGAATGGATTAAAGAAGCTGAAGCGCGTGGATTGTTAAATGTCAGTTCAACTCCGCTTTCATTAAAAACCTTTATTACTCCCGAAACTATTAATCTTTATGAAAAACACAATGTTTTATCAAAAAAAGAACTCTTTGCCAGGTATGAAGCTTATCTTGAAAATTACACAAAAAAAATTCAAATCGAATCAAGAGTAATCGGCGATCTGGCTATTAACCATATAATTCCGGTTGCAATTAAATATCAGAATGTTTTGATTGAAAATGCAAAAGGAC
>DAOVNY010000231.1 GCA_030630005.1 Bacteroidales bacterium
TTCCAAGCACAACAATATCAATATCTTGTGAAGGGCGTTCCAAAATCAAATCACGCACAAAGCCACCAATAACAAAAGCCTTAATATTCTCTTGTTTTGCAGTTTCGGCAATTATTAAAAAGACCGGAAGTTTGAGTTTTTTCTTCATTAGATGTTTAAATATAAATATTGTTTTGCAAATTTATTAAATTTTCCGGTTTTATTTAGAATATGGAGGGTAATCAAATTTGCCACAGATTAACCCTGTTGAATAATTTATAATTTGGTGTTTAAATATAGATGAAAGTCACTATTCCACAGGGTGAACAGATTATTTTTTTTGTCTGTAGGACAAACATTATTGTAGAAAACGATTAATCATTAAACATGTAAAAACCGTGTAGCGGTTTCATAATTATTATAATATTTTATTGATTATAGTCACATAATTCAATAAAAAACTTTATGATAAAAAACGCAAAATGATTATTGCCACAATTTTAATGTATAGTATATTTGCCCGTAATATTTTGAACTAAATTATTTGAATCAAAAAAAATCAATAAAAAGAGTAATATCATGGCAAAAAGAACAATAGTAGCAATGCCCGGTGACGGCATTGGAAGAGTAGTTTTGGAAGAAACAATACGAGTGCTTAATGCAGCCGGTTTTGAAGCCGATTATGTTGAAGGTGACATTGGTTGGGAATTCTGGAAAACAGAAGGAAATCCTTTACCTGACAGAACATTGGATCTTATCGAAGAACATAAAATCGCTTTATTTGGCGCAATTACATCAAAACCAAAAGATGCAGCATTTGATGCACTTTCTCCCGAATTACAGGAAAAAGGTTTAGTTTATTCCAGCCCAATCGTAGGACTTCGTCAGCATTTCGGACTTGATATTTGCATGCGTCCATGCAGGTCGTACAAAGGAAATCCTTTGAATTTTATTAAACGTGGCGTTGGTGATGCTATCGAAGAACCAATGGTTGACACAGTTATTTTCCGACAGAATACCGAAGGTCTTTATGGAGGTGTTGAATGGTCAGATCCACCGGAAAAAGTTTATGATGCTTTGATGACTCATCCTAAATTTGTTAAAAACTTTTCTAAAACACCTAAAGAAGAATTATCTGTTTCTACACGTATTTTTACAAAAAAAGCAACAGAGAGAATTTTAAGAGCAGCTTTTGAACATGCTAAAAACTACGGTTACAAAAATGTTACTGTTTGTGAAAAACCAAATGTTATTCGCGAAACATCAGGTATGATGTACAAAATGGCTCAGGAAATTCAAAAAGCTGATTATCCGAATATCGAACTTTGGAATACTAATATTGATGCTCAGATGATGTGGCTTACAAAAAACCCTCAAAATTATGGTATTATAGTTGCCGGTAATATGTTTGGTGATATTGTTTCCGACGGTTTTGCAGGTTTAATTGGCGGGCTTGGATTTGCTTGTTCTGCTCAGTTTAATCCGGATTCGGGAATTGGTGTTTTTGAACCTACTCACGGCTCGGCTCCAAAATATGCTGATTACAAAACTTCAATTGTTAATCCTATTGCTATGATAGAATCGGCTTGTATGATGCTGGATTATATAAATGAAAATGATCTTGCAAAAAAAATCAGAAAAGCAGTTGCTGAAGTTATTGCCGAAGGTAAAGTTCGTTCTTACGATATGATGAAAATGGCTGGTCGCCCCGATGTTATTGAAAGAGGAGCTGCTTCTACTCAGCAAATGGCGGATGCTGTTATTGAAAAATTATAATTATTTTTTATCATTAAAAACAATATAACAATGAATAAAAACGTACTAAAACTTTGGCCCGAACTCGAATGGATCAAAGATGAAGATATCAGAGAAAAAACTGCAAAAATATGGGAACTTGCTCTCGAAAGAAGTGTTTTGACAGCAGACGATTTAAAAAAAATCCCTTTTACCCTACTTTGCGGACCTGATCTTAAAGTTACCTTTATGGATCATAAACGCTCGGTTGTGCACATTGCAAGAGATGCCGGAAACAAGATAAACGAAATGTATCATGGAGAACTTACTTGTGATATGGATGTTTTAATTTCCGGAGCAATACTTTGCGATGTTGGCAAGCTTTTAGAATATGTTCTTGATGAAAACGGAAAAGCTGTTCAGGGAACTTACGGCAAATATTTACGACATCCTTTTTCAGGAGTTTCAATTGCCGAAGAATGTGGTATTCCTGCTGAAATTTCTCATATTATTGCTGCACATGCAGGCGAAGGACATCTGGTTAAAAGAACTACCGAAGCTTACGTTGTGCATCATGCAGACTTTATGACGTTTTTGCCGTTTAAAGAAAGACTGGAA
>DAOVNY010000167.1 GCA_030630005.1 Bacteroidales bacterium
AAAAATGAAATCACACAAAAAATGAAACTTATTGATTGGGAAAAATCAAAATATTCCTAATTTCTGTTTTGGTTGTTTTCACACAGTCTCTTTAGGACGTGGATATAAACATCTAAACAAACATAAGGGCTTTAGCCCAAAACACTTTTCGGAGTGGACTCAACAATGAAACAATGAAACAGTGAAACAGTAAAACCAACTTCCTGTAATTTTTAAAACATTTAGATGTAATTTAATTGAAATAAGCTCGTTTTTTTAGTACATTTGAGGCTTTAAAAAACCAAATTATAATGTTCGGGAAAATATATATTCAAGCATTTATTTTATTTTGTGTTATAGTCGGATTACCGGACATAAGTTATTCTCAATCTATTTCTAATATCAAAGGTAAAGTTTTAGATATAAATTCAAACAAAGAAATTTCTGATGTAAATATTATTATTTCGCCCGGTAATATTCAGACAGTTACAAACCAAAATGGTGAATTTATTTTTCATGATATACAAGCAGGGTCATACACCTTAAAATTCACTCACATAAGCTATTCGGATAAAACTGAGAAAATAAATATTAATGAAAATGAAGTTTTAGTTTTAGAAATCTATTTAAAAAGAAAAACCAGATATCTTCAGGAATTTGAAATTATCAAGCCATCAGAAAAAGATAATCATCCAATAAAAATTGAAAGCATCAGCAAGTTGGAATTGTTAAAATCTCCCAGTCAGGATATTGCTAAATTTTTACAATCGAAACCAAATATTTCTGTTATCCGAAAAGGAGGAACAAATGTTGACCCCGTGCTTAGAGGATTTAAAAGCACACAACTTAATGTTACGATTGATGGAGGAATAAAAATTGAAGGAGGTTGTCCAAACCGAATGGACCCAGCAATATCTCATATTGATATTTTTGATGTTGAAAAAATTGAAATATTAAAAGGTCCTTATGCACTGAAATACGGAGCAAATTTTGGAGGAGTAATCAATATTAAAAGAAAAAAACCTGTAAGATATTCTACCTTCAAAACTAATGTTACAGCTATAAAACGTTTTGAAAGTAATTGGAACGGCAACAAAGAACATCTGTCAATAAGTGGCGGCAATAAGGATTTTTATTTTCTTTTGTCGGGAAACAACAGTAAATATGGTGATTATAAAGCCGGTAATGGCGAAAAAATAAATTCTGAATTACGCAAATATAATTATTCGGCAATTGCAGGTTTTTCTCCTTTCAAGAATCATGACCTTACTTTTTCTTTCGACAGATCTTATGGAAGAAATATTGGTTTTCCTGCACTGCCAATGGATGAAAGAACCGATGATACAAAAGTGCATTCATTTAATTATTCGGGAAAATTCCAAAACAAGACCTTTAATAAAGTGAATTTTAAAATTTATCACTCCGAAGTTGATCATTTGATGGATAATAAAAACCGTTCGTTTTCAGATACTGTAGTTGCAATTTCCGCTATCAATGCAAAAAATTTCGGTTACAGGGCAGCAACAGAATTAAATATCGGAAAAGGTAATTTGCTTTTCGGAACTGATTTTGAAAATATTAAAAAAGACGGCGACCGGAATAAGTTTTTCATTCTTCAACCAAATCTTCCTGTAAAGAACGAAAAACTTTGGGATGATGCTCAAATAACAAATTTTGGAATTTTTACTGAATACTCTCAAAAATTCAAAAATACGAATCTAACATTTTCAATGCGACTTGATCGAAATACTGCATCATCTAACGTTCTTGAGTTGAAAAACATGATGGGAATTCCGATGTACTACAATCCTGATGTGGATTCAGAATTTACTAATTTTAGTTTTAGTGCCGGAGTAAATCATGATCTGTCAAAAGAAATTTCTGTTGGATTTGCTTTGGGTAGAGGAGTGCGAAGTCCCGACATGACTGAACGTTACATTATTTTACTTCCAATTGGTTACGATGATTACGATTATCTCGGAAATCCCGAATTAAAACCCGAAGCAAATAATGAGTTGGATATTGAACTGAAATATAAAAATGAAACTCGGGGAAATGCAATTTTCAGCAGTTTTTTCTCTTATGTAACCGACTACATTTCTGCCGAATCTGTTCCGCCATCAATATTAAAACCACAAACAAATTGGGTTGTGGGAGTTAAGGAATTTATAAATATTGATTATGTTTATTTGTATGGATTTGAATTTTTATACTCTTCACCTCGGATAAATAATTTCGGAATTAACTTTAACGCAGCCATCACCAAAGGAATAAATCCATCGGCGATAAAATACATAATTGAAAATAATCAGGTAATTGATAGCGAAGTGGTAAAAAATGATCCTTTACAAGAAATCCCGCCTTTTGAATCCAATTTTAGTGCGTACTATAAATTTTTTGATAACAGAATAATTCCCGAATTTGATCTTCGGTTTGTTGCTGCTCAAAATGATTTTTCAGAAGCTTTTGAGGAACAAAAAACCCCGGGTTTTGTTATTGCAGGTTTTAAATGCAATATTAAGTATAATGATAATTTACAGATAATTACAGGTGTAAATAACATTTTTGATAAAGCTTATTACGAGCATCTGAATCGAAAGATCATCGGTAACAGCCAGACTCTTTTCGAACCCGGTCGTGTTGTTTATATAAATCTTGTTTTGAATATTTAAAATTTGAGTTGTGAGAAAATATTTTTTGTTTGTTTTAGTTATTTTATTGATGAGTGCTTGCGAAAAGTTCGATGAAGAAAAGCAAGTAAGTTATATTATTTCTGATTGTGAATCAGGATTTAATGTAACTTATCGTGATGAAAACGGGACATTGATCAAAAAGGACATCAGCACTTTGAGCGCCGAAGATAAATGGTCGTATTCATTTACCGGCAAGCAAGGCGAAATTGTTTATGTTTCAGCTATCTATAAAGATATTACTTCTGAAATAAATGTTCAAATTCTTGTTGATGAAAAATTAGTTAAACAAGCATCAAGCAAATACGACACTTTGAATTTTGTAACGGTTTCGGGAACGATACCTTATTAGGAAATGGTTTCAGATTTTAAGTTTAAAGTTTCAGGTTTTAAAAACTCAAAACCCGAAACCCAAAACCAGAAACCAGTATCAAGAAACAAGAAACTAACAAAATATGAGTAAGAACATAATAAATATAATTCTTCTGACCCTTGTTTCCACAGCATTTTTTTCATGCAAGGAAAAACCTGATCCTCCTGAAGTGGAACAGCATATTGTAATAAATTTTGATTTTAAGAATAATGGTGAATATCTGGAATTTGATACAATGATGTACATTAACGAAGCCGGAAATCATTATATGGTTAACGAAATTCAGTTTTTTATTTCTGATGTAATTTTGCATAACTCAGATGGTTCGGAGTTTTTGATTGATGATTGGAAAGACATTCATTATGTTGACACGGATGTTCCGGCAACACATAATTGGGAAGTATTTGATAATATTCCGGCAGGTGAGTACGAAAAAGTTTCATTCACTTTTGGTATTTCAGAAGAAAAAAATCATTCATTTATGTTTCCTAATCCTCCCGAACGTGATATGTTTTGGCCTGAATTTTTGGGTGGCGGATATCATTATATGAAATTAAACGGAAAATGGTTAGATGACAACCAACAAATTTCTCCTTTTGATTTTCACATGGGAATTGGACAAATTTATTACAGCTACCCTGATTCGATCACAGATTTTGTTCAAAATGCTTATGAGGTTGTTTTGCCAAATTCTTCATTTGATCTTGAAGAAAACTCTACCAAAAACATTTCTTTTATCATGAATGTTGAAAAATGGTTTGAATCACCACATACTTACGATCATAATATTTGGAAAGGATATATAATGCAAAATCAGGAAGCTATGAACGTAGCATGTGAAAACGGACATGATGTATTTACAATTGGATTTTAATTATGAAAATTTCTAACCAAATAAAATATTTCTCCATTTTAACAATATTATTATTGTTAATGATTTCATGTGGGGAAGACAAGCCTGAACCTGAACCATTTCAACCTACTCCCTACCAAATTGAAGTTCCTTACGGGTTTCCAACAATATTCAACATCCCGGAAGATAATCCTATGACTGTTGAAGGCATTGAGCTTGGAAGATATTTGTTTTATGACGGAAGAATGTCGGGAAGAACTCATCCTGATTCTTTGATGAGTTGTGCAACTTGTCATATTCAAGCAAATTCTTTTGAATGTGGCATAAATCATCCTGAATACATCGGTGGTTTTACTCATGGTATCACAGGAAAACCAACACCTCATGTAATGCTTCCAATGATAAATCTTGTGTGGAATTCTTATGGATATCTTTGGAATGGGTTTGTTTCTAAAGACAACCCAAACCCAAACTACCGAAATATCGAAGCTCTTGTGTGGATGGGTATTGTTGCAGAACATGAGATGAACAGCGATACAAATCTTGCAAAAGAAACGATTCAAAATATACCTGGTTATCCCGAATTATTTAAAAAGGCTTTTGGTTCCGAAACAGTTACTGTTAAAAATATGAGCAAGGCAATAGCTCAATTTATCAGAACACTGATCTCAGCCAATTCAAAATTCGATAAATATATGAGAGGTGAGGTTCAGCTTACTCAATCAGAATTAAGTGGATTTGTTCTTTTTACTACCGAAGAAGGAGCTGATTGTTTTCATTGTCATGGAGGTTTTGGGAATCCGATGTTTACAACCAATTTGTTTTACAATAACGGCAAGGATTCACTTTTTACGGGACAGTTTGAAGACCTGCGAGACAGGTATCATGTTACCGGCGACCCCATGGATTTGGGTGCATACAAAGCCACAACATTAAGAAATATTGAATTGACAGGTCCATACATGCACGACGGAAGATTCGCAACTTTAGATGACGTTATAAATTTCTATTCGCATGATTTAGTTTGGTCGCCTTATGTCAACCCGCTTATGCACCATATCAATAACCAAGGGGTTCAACTTACACCACAGGAAAAAGCAGATCTGAAAGCATTTATTCAAACACTTCGTGATGATGAGTTTTTAACTAATCCTGATTTCGGTCCACCGGATAAGTTTCCTGATGAGGAATAAAATTTTACATTCAGTAAACTTTAATACTTCATCCCCAAATTATACATTGTAAAAGAATAAACATCAGCAGTTTCTTCAATACGTTTTGAAGTTGGTTTTCCTGCTCCGTGTCCTGCTCGTGTTTCAATGCGAATAAGGGCAGGATTTTTCCCAAGTGTTTTTTCTTGCAGAGTCGCCATAAACTTAAATGAGTGC
>DAOVNY010000177.1 GCA_030630005.1 Bacteroidales bacterium
CATAAGCTTTCCAAAAGGATGCCCATAGCAAAGCGGTAAAGTCCAACTCTGTTTTATCCACCATTCCCTCATTATTTGATTTTATATAGATTTTTTGTAATTCTAATTTATTTTACTATTTTTGAACATCTGTTTCGAGGGGACGGTGGATAAAACACTATTACGTTATGGGCAATAGCCGAAAAAAGAAAAAAGTTAAATTTGAATTATGGACTTTGTAGATAAAATCAGGTCACTCGGTGACAAAGTAACTCGACTAAAAGACAGCATCAAGACAGAAGAAGCCACAAAGAATGCATTCATTATGCCATTCATATCAGCGTTGGACTATGACGTTTTCGACCCGCTTGAAGTCATACCCGAATTTGTTGCTGACCTTGGAATAAAAAAAGGTGAAAAAATTGACTACTGCATTTTGAAAGACAGGAAGCCAATTATCATTATTGAGTGCAAACACTGGCGAGAAAACCTGAACGACCACAACAATCAACTTCATCGTTATTTTTATGCAACCAGTGCGAAATTTGCTGTATTAACAAATGGAATACGTTACCGTTTCTATACTGACTCGGAAAACACTAACAAAATGGACGACAAACCATTTTGGGAGTTTGAAATCAATCACCTTTCTAACAAAGACATTAGCGAGCTTGAAAATTATCGGAAATTAAATTTTGACGTTAGACAAATTTTCAGCACTGCTCTTGACTTGAAAATAAGCAATCAAGTTCGCCAAGTAATGATAAAAGAACTTAACGACCCATCCGACAATTTCGTTAAGTTTTTCGCCAGACAAATACACTCCGGAACATTGACTAAAAGAATTATTAACCAATACAAAGGAATAATAAAAAAATCCCTAAACCAGCTAATAAGCGAACCGGTACAAGAAAAGTCAGCAACAGAAATTCATAGACCATTAAAAGGGACCGAAGATTACAAAGAAAAAAATCCTGTAATGGTAGAAGCAGGACGAAAAGCTGCACAGACACGAAAACAGACAAAAATAAACGAGTTCAAAATTGACAATGATAGCTTTTCAATTGCAAAATCGTACGAAATATTGATCAAAACTGCTGAATGGCTCATAGACACCGGTAATCTACAAGAGACAAATTGCCCAATCCCGACAGGGCGCAAAAGAAATTTGGTTCATACATCACCGAAACACCGAGACAATGAACACTTTGTAGCTCCCAAAATATTACCGAACGGACTTTACATCGAGACACATTTCAGTACGATTGACTGCATCAAAAACGCAAGACGACTACTTGAAAGCTGTGGACACCAGGGACAAATTTTGAAAGTTTAACTCGACAATGACGGAAAATGCTACATGCCCCTCAACACTTAAGCATATAAAAACCCTGTCTGGCTTTAGGATAGACGGTTTTTATATACATTGTTAAACAAAACCAAAAGTAGCGGGGTCGGCTATTTCAAATGATAATAATTTGCCGGTTTTTTTGTAGTGCGATTAAATTGTCTTATATTTGACTGATTATTAAAAAAACGTTGGGTTATTAGATAAACTGACATTGGGTGGCATTTTAAAAAGGGCGAAAATTAAACTTAATTATCTTTGATGAATATTAAAAACAATAAACAGTAATGATTCTTCTATTATTTTATTTATTTCTTGCCTTATTTGTTTCATTCCTGTGTTCTGTAATGGAATCTGTTTTACTTTCAACGCCTGTATCTTTCCTGAATGTAAAAGAAGAAAGTGGACATAAATCAGCAACAACGTTTATTAAACTAAAGAATAATATAGAAAGACCATTATCAGCAATACTTTCTTTGAATACAATTGCACATACTATTGGAGCAGCAGGGGTTGGGGTACAAGCAACAAAGATGTTTGGTGAATTATATTTTGGAATTATTTCTGCTATCCTTACACTTTTAATATTAGTTTTTTCTGAAATAATTCCTAAGACGATTGGTGCAAGGTATTGGAGAAGATTGGCATTGGTTTCCGGAATAATTATCAATACTATGGTTATTATTACCTTTCCTTTAGTGATAATGACGGGTTACTTAACAAATCTATTTTCCATGAACAAAAATGAACTGTCCGTGAGTAGAGAAGAAATAGCTGTGATGGCTAATATTGGAACTGAAGAAGGAATTTTTGATGAAAAAGAAAATAAAATTATTCAAAATTTAATTCGGCTTAAAACTGTAAAAGTTTCGGAAATAATGACACCCAGAGTAGTTGTTACAGTGGCAGATGAAAACATGTCATTAAAAGAATTTCTTATAAAAAAGGAGTTTCTTTATTATTCACGCATTCCTATCTATTCAAAAAATAATGAAAATATTACAGGGTATGTTTTTCGTCAAACTGTATTTGAAAAACTTGCTGAAGAAGAAACTAATTTAAAACTTCGAGATATTTGTAGAGAAATTGTAGTTACTCATGAATTTCAAACACTTTTGAACTTATGGGAAGTTTTACTCGAAAAAAAAGAACATATCGCACTTATTGTAGACGAGTATGGTGGAATGGATGGAATTGTAACAATGGAAGATATAATTGAAACCGTATTAGGTTTAGAAATTGTAGATGAGAGAGATAGGATAATAGATATGCAACAGTATGCTCGTGAAAGATGGAATAAGCGAAAAGCTAAGTATAATATTCTTGATAATTTAGAAAAAACGCCACCCAACACCTAAGCATATAAAAATTCCGTCTGGCCTTAGGCTATACGGTTTTTATATACATTGTTGAACGACACCAAAAGTAGCGGGGTCGGCTATTATCAATGTTGACTTTTCTGCATGTAACCAGAAAATAACATTGCACAGAAATCGGAAAGTATAAGTGCACAGTTTTCGGAAAACAGAAGTACACAACTTTTGTTAAATTAAAATAAACAAATATATTTACTTTGGATAAACAAAAAATTGTATCTTTGCTTCAAATATTATTAAATAAAAATGGATTTTTATACACTATATAGGTCTTTAGAAGAACTTGGTTTGGAAATATTTACTCTCAACGATATTATTAAAATTACTGAACAAAAGAAAGAAGTAGTTAAAAGCACTCTTACAAGATTGGTAAAACAAAAAAAAATATATCGTTTGAAAACAAAATATTATTCACTCAAAAGAATAGAGAATAAGTTTCAATTGCAAAAACTATATACTGAAACATACATTGGTTTGCACTCTGCCCTTGAATATTATGGCAGTACAACTCAACGATTTAATAATTTAGATTTAATAACAAAAAACTTACTGAAAAAACAAAACATAGAAAATACTGAAATAGATTTTCATAAAGTGAAGCAAGGGTTTTTCTTTGGGTTTAAAAAAATAAAAATAAACAATTCGGAAGTATTTATTTCAAACATTGAAAAGACAATAATTGACTGCATATACTTTTCATCTAAAGTTTATTTAACTGAAATTAATGCGTTTATAAAAAAGAATAAAGAAATAATAAATATAGAAATACTTATCACTTATCTTAATAAGATAGATTCTTCTGTATTAAACAAGAGAGTAGGATACCTTTTGGAATTAAGCAACATCCATTTGAAAGAAATAAAAATAAACAATAAATATGAAAGATTAAATATTAATCTAAGTAAATCAGGAACTCGTAATACTAAATGGAAATTAATTATAAATGAGGATATTTAATAATGGAAAGGAATGAATTACAGACCTATAAGTCTAAATTAAATTATAATCTGGGGCAATTAGAATTAGATTATTATCAGCATTTAATCTTGGCAAAACTTTTTGAAGATTTTAATACAATCTATTTCAAAGGAGGAACCTGTTTACAAAAATGCTATGGGATAAAAAGGTTTTCGGAGGATTTGGATTTTAATTATGTCGATATTGAAATAAGTAAAATAATTGAATTTATTGAAAATATTTTCGATGTAAAAATCAAAGATTATTATGAAACAAAATTTGGAATGAGTTTCAGTATTCGATTTAAGGGAATTCTTTATAATGGTACAAACCAGTCCATGTGTAAGATGTCATTTGATTTCAGAAACAGGGATATTTTCAACAAACCTCTAAAAAATATAATCAGACCAATTTACCATGATTTGCCAAACTATTTTCTTTTAGCACTTGACAAAGAAGAAATACTTGCTGAGAAAATACGGGCTATACTTACAAGGTATAAGGCTCGTGATGTTTATGATTTGAATGAGTTATTGTTAGATAAAGTAAAAATCAATTTTGATTTGATAAACAAAAAATTACAGACATATAACAAGACTTTTATTCCGGATGAATTTGAAGAAAAACTTGAAGAAAAAAGAAGTATTTACAATGAAGAAATGCAACGACTAACAAACATATTTTATGATTTTGAGACTTGCAAAAAACGAATATTGAGTAAAATAATCGAAGATCAAAAAATTTAATAGATGAAATCATTCACTCATTAATATCCTACGTTTTCCTTTTCTTCTTTTTCGCAGCAGGGAAAAGAATATTATTTAAAATAAGACGGTAGCCCGGGGAGTTTGGGTATAGATCTAATTCGGTTTGTGGATCACCAATAAAATGTCTGTAATCTTCCGGATCGTGGCCTCCGTAAAAAGTCCATGTTCCCTTTCCGTAATCTCCGTGAATATACCTCGCTTCGTTGGCAGCTTTGTTTTCACCCATTATCAGTACATTCGACTTGATATTATCTTTATTGAAAGCTGTTGTCTGTCCCATAAAACCTTTTATTACCGAAGTATGATCCTGACAAAGCATAGAAGGAACAGGATCCCATTTTGCCGAAAATTCAAATAATGTAAAAAAGTCATTTGATTCGTTGATAGCTCTTGAACGTGTTTGAGTTACATCAATAGTTGATATTTCGTATTCATTAGGATTTATGCTAAGCTCAAAATTCTCGAAAGCAAAACATTTACTATAATCAAGTTTATCCTGTGCATTTGGATCAGGCGGATCACCATCAAACATTACATTACAAATATCAACTCCTTCGGCAGCAAGTGCCACATCGTA
>DAOVNY010000093.1 GCA_030630005.1 Bacteroidales bacterium
AGCAAAGTCAGTCCATAGTTTTTTGCCTTCAATTTCTTCTTTTGAAAGACCGACAAATTTTGCGAATTCATTATTTACTAATGATAATATATTATTTTTTTCAATAATGCACATTGCAATGCTGGAATTATTGAATATTGTATTATATAGATTGTTGCTTTCGGTTGGTTTTATTTCATGTTGTTTTTTCATTTGTATTAACTTTTTTCAACCATAAAATGTAACTCGCCATTTATTCATTAAATTTGGATGCTATACTATTTATCATTGTTTGATTCAATAAATAAATTCTTGAAAGAACTATTTTAAACTTCAAATGTACTAAAAAACATATTAAAAACTACAGTTTTGAAAAAATTCAAAAGAATTATTGTTTTTAAAAAATATCAGTATATTGCGGACGAAATTTTTAATAATTAAACCAAAACCAATTATTATGAAAACAGAAGTAACAAGGATATTTGATATTCTGCCACATTACAAAGAAAACTTCAAACCTAAAGATGATGTAGTTGTAGGTAAAGAAGATGGTGTTTGGGTAAAACACGATATTGATAAGTATATCGAAAAAGCTAAAAACATAAGTTATGGCTTATTAAAACTTGGAGTTAAACCCGGAGATAAAATTGCCACCATTTCGAATAATCGTCCCGAATGGAATTTTCTTGATATGGGAGTTTCGCAAATCGGAGCTATTCACACTCCGATTTATCCGACTATCAGCGAAGACGATTACAGGTTTATTTTAAATCATGCAGAAGTAAAATATGTATTTGTTGCAGGAAAAGAACTTTTATCCAAGATTGAGCATATTTTACCTGATATCCCATCAATAAAAGGTTTATATACTTTTAAAAATATAGCTTCGGAAAAACATCTCAACGATTTGATCGAACTTGGTGAGAAAAATCCTGTTCCCGAAAAACTTGAAAAACTAAAGGCTGATATCAAAGAAAAAGATATTGCCACATTGATTTATACTTCAGGAACAACCGGAAATCCAAAAGGTGTGATGCTTTCTCATTACAATATATTATCTAATACTAAAGCCGTGGTTCATATTCCTTCTGTTGGTGAAGAGGGTAAAGCACTTAGTTACCTTCCTTTGTGCCATGTTTATGAACGTATGCTTAATTATTGTTATCAGTATTTGGGTGTTTCAATTTATTATGCCGAAAATATGGGTACGATCGCTGACAATATCAGAGAAGTAAAACCCGATCTTTTATCTACAGTACCGAGATTACTCGAAAAAGTTTATGATAGAATAGTTGACAAAGGACGCAAACTTAAAGGAATTAAAAGACAACTATTTTTCTGGTCACTTAATTTAGGATTAAGATATAAGTTGAACAGAGCAAATGGTTGCTGGTATGAATTCAAATTAGGAATTGCCCGAAAATTGGTTTTTAGCAAATGGCAAGCAGGTTTGGGTGGAAATATGAAAATGATTTTTTCCGGTGGTGCTGCACTACAGGAGCGTTTAGGAAGAGTGTTTACTGCTGCCGGCATTCCGATTCTCGAAGGTTACGGATTAACGGAAACCTCACCTGTGATTACTGTTAATGATTTTAGTGAAAATGGCTGGAAATTTGGTACAGTTGGTCCTCCTATAAAAGATGTAGAAATAAAAATTGCCGATGATGGTGAAATTCTTTCAAGAGGTCCTAATACTATGTTGGGATATTTCAAAGATCCTGAATTAACAAAAGAAGTTATTGATAAGGATGGATGGTTTCATACTGGTGATGTTGGAGTTATTGAAAAAGAAGGTCAGCTTAGAATTACAGGTAGAAAAAAAGAAATCTTTAAAACTTCGCTCGGAAAATATATTAGCCCGCAACTGTTAGAAAACAGATTTAAAGAATCAGCATTTATTGATAATGTTGTTGTTCTTGGTGAAAATCAGAAATTTGCTGCTGCATTGGTAGTTCCCGATTTTGAACACCTCAGGGCATGGTGTAAAGTAAAAAATATTAAATATTCCACTGATGCAGAAATGGTAAATGAAAAAGTGATAAAACAACGATTCCAAAGAGAAATTAATACGTACAATAATTTTTTCGGGAATACAGAAAAAATTATGAGCTTTGAATTGATAGATCATCTATGGTCTATTGAAACCGGAGAATTAACTGCAAACCTTAAACTTAAACGAAGATTTATCACAAAAAAGCACCATGAACAGGTTGATAAGCTTTTTAAATAATGACAAAAATAATCAGGATATTTGATCTCTTAGATCAATATAAAGAAAAATATATTTCAAAAAAGGATGCCTTTGGTTTTAAATCACATAATGTTTGGAATACATATTCTTCTTCTGATTACATTAATTATGTCAACGAATTTAGTCTTGGATTACTAAAACTCGGTGTAAAAAAGGGCGATAAAATTGCCACCATCATGGTAAATTGCCCCGAGTGGAATTTTATTGATATGGGATTGATGCAGATCGGCGCTATACAAGTTCCTATTTATCCGACTATTAGTACATCAAATTTTAAGTATATTTTTAATGAAGTTGAGGCAAAATATATTTTTGTATCAAATAATGAAATATTTCAAAAGATAAAACCGGTAATCCCTGAAATTGCTTCAATCAAAGAAGTTTATTCAATTGAAAAATTGATTAATGTTAAGAATTGGCAGGAAGTGTTGAATCTTGGCAAAGAAAATAATTATAAAAATTTGCAAAAGATAAAGTCAACAATTTTACCTGATGATATTGCAACAATTATTTACACTTCCGGTACTACCGGAATTCCAAAAGGAGTAATGCTCTCTCATTCAAATTTTATCAGTAATATAATGGCTTGTTCTATAATTTCGCCTTTTAAATCATCGCATCGTGCTTTTAGTTTTCTTCCGCTGTGTCATGTTTACGAACGTATGCTGAATTATCTTTATCAAAATTTTGGTATGTCTATTTATTATTCTGATAATTATGAAAATATCGGTAGAAATATTCAGGAGATAAAACCGCATACCTTTTGTGCGGTACCAAGAGTTTTGGAAAAAATATGTGATAAAATAGAAAAAAAGGGCAGGGGTCTTACAGGAATAAAAAAGAAGTTGTTTCATTGGGCTGTTTTATTGGGTGATATTTATGAAGTGAATAATGCCAACGGTTTCGTATATGAATTGAAAAGAAGAATTGCTGATTTTCTGGTGTTCCGTAAATGGCGAAAGTCTCTCGGAGGCAATCTTATAATGATAGTTTCGGGTGGAGCACCTCTGCAACAACGAATTTCAAGACTTTTTTGGGCTGCCCGTATTCCTGTAATGACAGGTTATGGATTAACAGAAACATCACCTGTGGTTGCTGTTTCAAATTTCGAAAAAGATGGTTTTAAATTCGGAACAGTAGGACCGGTATTAAAAGACGTGGAAGTTAAAATTGCTAAAGATGGCGAGATACTTGTAAAAAGTCCCGGTCTTATGCAGGGATATTATAATCGTCCGGATAAAACTAAAGAAGTTATTAATGAAAACGGTTGGTTCCATACCGGAGATATTGGTTGCATGGAAGATGGAAGATACCTGAAAATCACCGACAGGAAAAAAGAAATGTTCAAAACTTCCGGAGGAAAATATGTCGCTCCTCAGGTAATTGAAAATATTGTTAAAGAATCCCCTTTTGTTGAAAGAATTATAGTGATAGGAGAAAAAAGAAGATTTACTTCTGCTTTAATACTTCCTAACTTTGAACATCTTGAATCATGGTGTAAAATAAAAAACATTGATTTTACAACAAATAAAGCTATAATTAAGAATAAACTGATAATTGATAGAATTGACAGGGAAATAAGTGAAATGAATTTTAAATTTAATAAAGTTGAGCAAATAAAGAAATTTTTGTTGATTGCAGATGATTGGACAGTCGAAACAGGAGAATTGTCTCCAACACTTAAACTTCGCAGGAAATTCATACAGGAAAAATATAAAGATGCTATCAATGATATTTATAGATTTGAAAATTGAGATTTGGAATTTAATTAAACTTTAGTCACTCCAAACTTTAGTCACTCTAAGTACTATTCTTTTACAAAACATAAAGAATAACAGCAAAAAAATGACATATCGTTCCACCTAAAACAAACAAATGCCAGATGCTGTGTCCAAATGGTAAGCTGCGCCACAAATAAAAAATTACTCCAATAATTCCATAATAATTGTTAAAACCCATTATTAATATTGCAAAAAAGGAAATAAATCACGTACTTTGAAAAAAATTCCAACAATAATTAAAATTCATTTATTAAAATTCTAAAAAACTATAAATTATGAAACTAATTAAAATTTTTCTAACATTTGTTGTTGTTTGTGCATTTATGAGCATTAATGCTCAACCTCAAATACCCACTATTCCTATTGATCAGGACGTTGTTGTCGGGCAATTAGATAACGGATTAAAATACTATATCCGAAAAAATGTTCGTCCAGAAGAACGAGCAGATTTTTATATCGTACATAATGTAGGAGCAATTCTCGAAAATGATGATCAGGATGGTCTCGCACATTTTTGCGAACACATGGCTTTTAACGGCACAAAAAACTTTCCTAAAAAAGGAGTTCTTAATTTTCTTGAAAGAATCGGAGTTAAGTTTGGTCATAATGTAAATGCTTTTACAGGAACTGATGTTACTTGTTATAATCTGAACGATGTTCCGACTACTAACGAAACTTGGATAGATTCTGCATTATTGGTTTTGCACGACTGGTCGCATTATGTGTCGTTTGAAAATGAAGAAATTGATGCCGAACGTGGCGTGATTCGTGAAGAATACAGAACACGGAGAAATGCAAATTTCCGTACGATGAAAAAATTAATGGATGTAACTTACAATAATTCAAAATATGCCAGAAGAGATGTTATTGGACAATTAGATGTTATTGATAATTGTTCGTACGAAACAATGCGAGATTTTTATCATGACTGGTACAGAACCGATCTTCAGGCTGTGATTATTGTAGGAGATATTGATATTGAAAAGATGGAGCAAAAAGTTAAAGATCTTTTTTCTCAAATTCCCAAAAATGAAAATCCAAAAGAACGCTACGATATTGAAATACCGGATAATAAAGAACCTCTTGTTGGTATTGCTACTGATCCCGAAGCAAATAACATTATGATTCAGGTATATTTTAAACACGATATTGTTAAACCTGAACAAAAAGATCAATCATATCTTATTTATAAACTAATGCGGAACTTTTGTATCACAATGCTGAATAACAGATTTTCGGAGTTAGTACAAAAACCAAATCCTCCTTTTGTAGTAGGACAAAGTTATTATGGTTCCTTAGCGAGAACAAAAAATGTGTTTGCACTTTTTTCTATTGCATCTCCTCAAAAAGAAAAAATAGCTTTCACAACTTTATTAACAGAGGCTGAAAAAGTAAAAAGATACGGGTTTACCGTATCTGAATTTGAGAGAGCAAAAAAAGAATTTCTAAGTAATCTGGAAACAAGTTTTAAAGATAAAGACAATAGAAAAAATAATTCTTTTGTATGGAAGTATTATAGTCACTTTCTCACAAATGAGCCTATTCCAAGTCTTGATTTTTATTACACTTTCGTAAAACAAATTGTTCCTTTTCTTAATATTGAGCAGATCAATATGCTTGCCAAGACATTTGTTACTGATGAAAATATTGTTGTAACAATTTCGGGACCGGAAAAAGACAAAGAATCGCTCCCAACTAAAGATAATGTTTTGAAGGAATTAGAAAATATTAAAACCGCAGAAGTTGAAGCTTATAAAGATGAAATGTCTGATAAACCATTAATTGAAAATATTCCCGAAGCCGGAAAAGTTATTGAAGAAAAAATAAACGAACAATTTGATGCTACGGAGTGGACTTTAAACAATGGTGTTAAAGTTATTTTTAAGAAAACAGATTTTAAAGATGATGAAATTTTAATGTCTGCTTTTAGTTTTGGAGGAATGTCTCTTTATAATATAGAAGATTTGCCGTCAGCGGGTTTTGCTTCTACATTGATCAGCCAGTATGGGCTTGGTGATTTTACTTCCATTGACTTGAAAAAAATTCTTACCGGAAAAGTTGTCAGAGTAAATCCATATATTAGTGGTGAAGATGAAGGGTTTTCAGGTAGCTCTTCCGTACAGGATTTAGAAACTTTGTTTAAGCTTACAAATTTATATTTTACAAATCCTCGTTTCGATAAAGATGCTCATGATGCATTTATGGAGCGAATGATCGCTTATTTTCAAAATATGAGCCTTGATCCCCGACAAGTATTCAGAGATTCTGTTGCAGTTATTACTGCTGACCACCATCCAAGAGTACAACCGGTAAATATTGATTATCTGAAAAAAGTAGAATTTGAAAAAATAAAAAGAATTTATAACGAACGCTTTGCTGATGCTAACAATTTTACTTTTGTATTTGTTGGTAATATTGATGTTGAAACTTTTAAACCTCTCGTTGAAACTTATTTGGCTTCACTTCCAAACATTACTAAAGATGAAACATATAAAGATAATGGCATAAGGGCTCCAAAAAATACAGTTGAGAGAATTATTACGAAAAAACTTGAAGTTCCAAAATCAACAGTTTCAATTAATTATAGTGGTGAGTTTGATTATGATGATTATTTTAAAAGAATAAATGCAAAAGTTATTTCTCATGTTTTGGAATTACGATTTACTGAAGTTATTCGCGAAAAAGAAGGAGGAACTTATGGAGTTGGAGTAAGATTGTCAACTATAAAATATCCGTGGGAAAATTATAAACTTAAAATTCAATTTGATTGCAATAATGAAAAAGCCGATAAACTTAAAAAATTAGTTTATGAGGAAATTGAAAAAATAGTGAAAGAAGGACCTTCGCAAACTGATCTTGATAAAGCGAAAAAATATTTTGTTAAGAAAAGAGAAGAAGGTTTGAAAGAAAACAATTTCTGGCTTGGGAAAATAATAAGTGCTTATTGTTATGGCAGTGAAAATATTAAACTGAAAGATTATAATGACATCATTGATAAGATCACTATTAAATCAGTTAAGAAAACCGCAAAAAAACACATTGATTTGGATAAATATGTTGAGGTGTTGCTGATGCCTGAAAAATAGGTTTGATAAAAATTAATAAAGTACTGGTCATTGGACTGGAATAATAAAGGGAGAAATTTGTTTAGTCAAACAGATTTCTCCCTTATAAATTTAAAACCCGAAACAAACTCACATTGCAATTCCCTGAATAAACTGCTCTACTCCGTTTACATATTTAGAACTTTTTGTCATCCGGAAAGGGAAATTACCGGAAACCGAATTGGCAATATCATCATGTTTAAAATTATATTTTAATTCAACAATAATATCTTTTTCGTTAACTGATCTTTTTATGTAGGAATTATTTCTTCGTGAAATGTCGTGATAAACTAATTGATTGTCGATGGTAGTTCTGAATTTTTTATCGAACGAAAGAAAATATTTTCTTGTATATCGGTTAAGAAGATGAGGTTCGAGCGGGATAATGTCTTCCATCACCCAGTCAGGCAGATTAGAGGCAGCAAATATTTTGTGTAAGGTACCAAGGTCAAAATTCTTATCTAAAAAAAACGGAGATAGAGAAAATAAAAGTTTGTCGCCTACTGCTCCGGCTTTATATTTGAATTCCAAAACAGGTTTTTTGATTTCACCAAACATATCGCCGTACCATCTTATTCTTACTTTTTTTCTACGGCTTTTTCCCATAACATTTTCCAGAAAATATGTAAGGTTTGGCGTGTCGAGGTAAATGTTATTGACATTTCTTTCGTGAAATATTTCGGAAAAGGCGGATGGGTGAGTTTTGACAATTTGTATTATTCCGGCTTTTGATAAGCCTCCTATAACAAATTTTCGCTCATATCTGCTTCGTTTTTCTTTCACTGCTAATAATTTTTATTATCAATAAAAGTAACTTTAACAGATTTGCTTAATTTTTGAAGGTCTTCTTTACATGATTGGAGGTCATTAGATTTTACCGTTTCTACCAAAAATGAAACTTCAATAATATTTTCGTTTTCGTCGAAACGCTTAAGCTCGGCAGCTTTAAAGTATTTTCTGATTATTTTGGAAATATCTTTTAACTGAATGGAATTTGGCAAATCGCTGCTAACGGTAAAGAATAAATTCTGTGCTTCGCTTTTACCTCCTAACCAATAACGAATCCAGATTATTGCCATGGCAACAATAAATGCAACTAAAACAATAACAGTTTGATTTGCACCGAGACCCAGACCAATGGAAATTGCAAAAAACAAATAAACCAGTTCTTCAGGTTCTTTAATTGCTGCCCTGAACCTAACAATAGAAAGTGCTCCTACAAGTCCCAAAGAAAGTGCTAATGAAGACTTTACGATTGAAATTATCAGCATCGTAGTAAATGCGATAAGTAAAAAGTTGGCTGCAAACATTTTCCGGTTCGACAGACTTTTTGCACATTTTGCATAAGTCCTTTCAAGTAATATTGCCAATATAATTATAACTAAAGAATTTATTAAAAAATCGCTTATTGAAATTTCCTGACTTTCAGTTATTAAAAACTTCTGAAATAATTCCCATTTTGTATTCATGTGTTTTTTGCTTTAATTATTATTTAAGTTTACAAAAATAATTTTATTTATTCTTATACCAAAGGTTTTTTGTTTATTCGCTCAGATTCTGGTTTGAAAAGTAACTAATCAATGACTAAAATTTAAAATGACTGAAATGACTGAAATTATTGTTTATTGCCAAATTATTGCAATAATAGCAAACAGTTCAATATCCTTTTTAATAAACTTTAGGCACTTCAAACTTTAGGCACTTAAGGCACTTCTTTTATAAGGAATTGAGATGAAAAATCCAGATGATATGGATAAGTCGCGAAGGAAGA
>DAOVNY010000221.1 GCA_030630005.1 Bacteroidales bacterium
GGCAAAGAAAGCTTGTAATCAAGTAATAAATATTTATAATAGTGAACGTTTTCATTTAGCTTTGCAAATGAGGAGACCAAATGCAATATATAAGAATGTTGCATAAAATTTAGTAATAACCTGTAGAATTATTTTAGGACAAGACATGGAAGAACCATCCAGCATCCAGTATCCAGTATCCAGCATCCAGTATCCAGCATCCAGCAATCACACAAATTTCTCAATCAATTCAACTAATCGCGAAGCATATCCCATTTCATTATCGTACCATGCAACAACTTTGACAAATCTTTTTTTATCGCCAAGGACTGCCGTAAGACCGGCATCGAAAACCGCCGAATGAGTATTTCCGATAATATCAACCGACACAATCGGGTCTTCTGTATATTCCAAAATACCTTTTAATTTCCCTTCGGCTGCTTTTTTAAAAGTTTCGTTAATTTCTTCAATACTTGTAGATTTTTTCAAAATACAAGTAAAATCAGTAAGTGAAGCATCAGGAACGGGTACTCTTATTCCGGCACCACCAAGGTTATTCTTAAGATGCGGGAAAATTCTGGTAGCTGCTTTTGCTGCTCCGGTAGTTGTCGGAACAATAGAATAAGCTGCGGCACGTCCTCTCCTTAAATCGGTATGTGGGGCATCAAGCAGGTTTTGGTCTTTTGTGTATGAATGAACTGTTGTGATAAATCCTTTTTTAATTCCACATAATTCGTCAAGTATCATAATCAGTGGAGCTACATTATTTGTGGTGCATGATGAATTTGAAATTATCACATCATTTTTATCAATAATTTCATCATTCACGCCAAGTACAACATATTTCACACCATTACTTTGTCCTTTTGCAGGAGCAGAAATTATAACCTTTTTTGCACCTGATTTTTCAATATGTTTTATGGCTTTACTTCTTGTAACAAATTTCCCTGTTGATTCTATCACAACATCAATATCCAATTCTTTCCAAGGTAATTTCTCGGGATTTTTTTCAGAAAGCACTTTTATTGCTTTTCCATTGACAAATAATTTATCTTTATTTATTTCTATTTCACCATTAAAGCGTCCATGAATCGAATCATACTTTAATAAATGAGCAAGTGTTTTAGGATCAGATAAATCGTTAATGGCTATTACTTCCATTTTTGGATTTTCCATTAATTTCCTTAAAGTGATCCTGCCGATTCTACCAAATCCGTTTATTGCTACTCTTATTCTCAACATTTATTTTTGTTTTTTTATAGATGGCAAAATTATAATTTTTACTTTTACAATTCGAAAAAATTAATAAAAACTTAAATATCATTATGGAAAACATTAAAAATTATATCGAAGAAAACAAAGACAGATTTCTTGAAGAACTTTTTGAATTGATCAGAATACCTTCTATTAGTTCGATAAAAGAACACAAAGGAGACATAATGAAAGCTGCCGAAAAATGGAAAGAAATCATTCTCGCTGCAGGTGGAGATAAAGCCGAAGTAATGGCTACTGACGGAAATCCTGTTGTTTATGGTGAAAAAATAATTAATGAAAATGCACCAACAGTTTTGGTTTACGGACATTACGATGTTATGCCTGTTGATCCGGTAGATCAATGGAATACTAAACCATTTGAACCGGAAATAAAAGACGGAAAAATCTGGGCTCGTGGTGCTGATGATGACAAAGGTCAGGCATTTATGCATGCCAAAGCATTTGAATTTATGGTAAAAAACAATAATTTACCATGTAATGTGAAGTTTATGATTGAGGGTGAAGAAGAGATCGGATCGCCAAGTCTCGGGAAATTCTGTGATGAAAACAAAGAATTGTTAAAAGCAAATATTATACTTGTTTCGGATACAGGAATGATAGCAGAAGATATTCCTTCGATTACTACAGGTTTACGCGGACTTTCTTACTGGGAAGTTGAAGTTACCGGTCCAAACCATGACCTTCACTCAGGATTGTTTGGCGGAGCCGTTGCCAACCCGATAAATGTTTTGGCAAAAATGATCGCTCAGACTACCGATGAAAATGGAAAAATTCTTATTCCTGGTTTTTATGATGATGTAATTGAATGCTCAGATGCAGAAAGAGCTTTAATGGCAAAAGCACCTTTTGACAAAGAAGAATACAAAAAGGCAATAGATGTTGAAGAGCTTGCCGGCGAAAAAGGTTACACAACCGGTGAACGCACCGGAATTCGCCCGTCATTTGATGTTTGCGGTATCTGGGGTGGTTACACAGGCGAAGGAGCAAAAACTGTTCTTCCTTCAAAAGCTTCTGCAAAAATCTCAACCCGTTTGGTTCCAAATCAAGATAATGTGAAAATAACTAAAATATTTAAAAAGTATTTCGAATCAATTGCACCGGCAAGTGTAAAAGTAAAAGTTACTCCATTACACGGCGGACAAGGTTATGTTTGCCCGATTGACATTCCGGCTTATGAAGCTGCTGAAAAAGCACTTCAAAAAGTTTACGGAAAGCAAGCTGTTCCTGTAAGAAGCGGCGGAAGTATTCCTATCATCTCAACATTTGAAGAAAAACTTGGATTAAAATCCGTTTTGATGGGATTCGGTCTGGAAAGTGATGCAATACATTCACCTAACGAAAATTTTCCGCTCATACAATTCTTTAACGGAATAGAAAGTCTTCCATGGTTTTATAAATATTTTGCTGAGATTTTAAAGTAAAATGTAGAAAATTTATAAAATCCTTATTCAGCAAATCCTCCCGTACGGGAGGATTTTTTTCATTCTATCTCTTTTTAAATTCTTCTATTGCACTATCAAGAAAATCAACAAATTCATCTACATCAAGATCATAAGCTCTGGGTTTTACAAGAAGCTTGCCTTTATGGTCAAGTAAAACATAATAAGGTTGTGCATTTACATTGAATCTGGAGATTTGAAAATCAGTATTTTTTCTCCCAATGGTTTTTTTTACTTTTCCATCAACAGTTGAGGTTACCCATTCAGATTCGTGTAGTTCTGTTCTGTCATCAACATATAAAGCAATAATTACATAATCTTCACTCAAACGTTTTAACACCTCAGGGTCAGACCAAACAATTTTTTCCATTACCTTACAATTTGCACATGCATGTCCTTTAAAATCAAGAAGAATAGGTTTATTTAATTCTTTTGCACAAGCTAATCCCTGTTTATAATCAAAATATCCTTGTAATCCATGAGGTAATTTAAACAAATCGGCATATTTAGGTTCTTCACAAATATTTGATTTATAGTCTGAAGAAATAGTACTCCCTTTGCTTTTACTAATAATTTCGATTAAATTAAAAGACGATTCAGAAGGCAAAAAACCTGAAACTGCTTTTAAAGGTGCGCCAAACATACCCGGTATCAAATAAACAACAAATGTAAATGTTATAATAATCAATAATAAACGAGGCACGCCAATATAA
>DAOVNY010000135.1 GCA_030630005.1 Bacteroidales bacterium
CCATTTTCAGCAACTCCCCATTTGTAAATTTTTTCTGTAATAGCTTTTGTTGAATCTAAATATTCCTTTTTCCCTGTTAAAAGATAAAGCCGGTAAAACATCCATACAACTTCCTGGTTATGCCCGATATTTATTTCGGTTTTTAAATCACTGTTTCTTGTTATATAATTCCAATCTTTATCAAATGGCTCTATAATCCAATTTGTTTCAGGACACTGCATTTTATCTAAAGCAATATTCATAATTCTTTCCGCCTGCTCAAGGTACTTATCATTCCTTGTGGCAAGATATAAATAAAGCATATAGCTGGAAACAGGAACAACTTCTGATGAGAAATTTTTACCATAATCTTTTACACTTAAATCCCCGTTTAAAACATTATAAAAGCCGTCATTGATAGTATCACGCCTTTTTGTCTCTGCAATTTCGTTCGATTTTTCAATGTATTGAAGTACATTTTTATCATGGGTAACCAAATAATACAATGATAATCCTGTGTTTGTATAAAATTGTACAAAGGTATTTTTTGTGGAGTCTATCGGATTTCCTTGTTTGTCGAGACGATTATACCATCCGCCATATTCTTTGTCCCACGCATATTCCAAAAGAAAGTCCATAGCATCGGAAGCAATTTTTAAATATTTTTCTTCACCTGTAAAAAGATAAGCAACCGAATAACCAAAAATATGCCTTGAAATCATACTCGGATGTTTTTCTGTTCCTTTAATTTGGTTCCAACTTCTGTCAAAATTAGTAATAAAAGCCCCGTCAACAGTATCAAGAGAATATTTTACCCAATATGGCATAATATCCGTCATTGCCTGATTTCTCCAGAAATTTCCTTCAAAAACATTAGTGTCGATTGCAATGGTTTTTTCAGCATCAGTGCTTTCCTGATTTTTTGGATTTGAGCATCCTGATAAAATAATCACTATGAATAAACATAGTAAAACAGATAATTTACTTTTTGTTAATTTATTTTTCATTATGTTGAGTTAAAAATTAATATTATGATTAGTTACGGCAAATTTATATAAATTTGTTTAGTAAAAAAGAATGCAGATGAGAATTTCAATATTTAGAAAAGTCAGTATTACATTTTTATTATTGATAATAATATCTATTATAATCGTAGGAACTTATTCTTATCAAAAAGCAAAGAATGCAATAATGTTGCGTACTTTTGACCAACTTACTTCCGTGAGAATTGAAAAGAAAAACCGTATTGAAGATTTTTTCAATCAAAGAATAAAGGATATAAATAATATTGCCAATTCAGAAGACATAAAAAAAATCATCAGTAAATTTGAATATATCCAAAACATATCAGATACCGGTGATGGTTTAGAACATCTGAAAAAAGAATACAACAGATATTTGAATGCATATCTTCATACCGGTAATTGTTATAAACGATTTATTTTATGCAATACCAATGGTATAGCAATATATATGGATATTTCAGACAATGTTTCCAAAACAAATTTTTTTATTGATACTTTAGATTTTTTACCGCTACAAAATTTATGGCAAAAAGTTAAAGAAACAAATGAGCCTGTTATCAAGGATTTCAAGTTTGACAATACAATTAATAGTCCTGCAATATTTATAGGAAAATCAATATCATCAGGAAAAAACAAATTAAACTATATGGTAGCTCTTGAGGTATCGATTGACGCAATAAACAATATTATGTTCGATGATAATCAACATAATGGGCTGGGACAAACGGGAGAAGCTTATTTGGTGGGCAATGATTATTTAATGAGAAGCACTTCCAGATTTCAGGACAACTCGGTTTTTAACACAAAAGCACAAACAACCGGGGTAAAAGAGGCTTTTAAAGGTATTGTCGGAACTAAAGTAATAAATGATTACAGGAAAATTCCTGTTTTAAGTTCATATAGTGAAGTAGATATTGATGGACTTAACTGGGTTGTTCTTGCCGAGATAGATACAAAAGAAGCAATGATTCCGGTTTTCTCAATTAGAAACGATATCCTTTATTTAAGTATTATTATAACAATATTGTTTTTGGGAATTGTAGTTTTGATATCTAAAACGATAACTGCCCCAATAATAAAATTAAAAAATGCTGCTGATAAAATTTCGGATGGAGAATATGGTTACACATTATTAGTAAAAAACAATGACGAGATTGGGAGTTTGACAAATTCATTTAATAATATGACCATCAAGCTAAAAGACCAATCAGAAAAACTAAAACAAGAAAGAATTAAGCGATTAAGGTCTATGATTGATGGTCAGGAAATTGAAAGACAGCATTTGTCAAGGGAGTTGCACGACGGTTTAGGACAATCAATACTTGCTATAAAAATGATGATTGAACGGGCTTTAAATACAAACCATTCGAAAACCAAAGAAATTTTGAACGATGCCCGAAATTTATTTTCAACAACATTAAAAGATATCAGAAATATTTCAAATGGACTTATGCCGGCTGTACTTAATGAGTTCGGGATAATTACCGCCTTGAACAATCTTCATAAAGAAATCAAGAAAAATACAGGGATAAATGTTAAGTTTACATATTCAAAGCAAAAATATAATTTAGATAATAAAACGGAAACTTATATTTATAGAATTGCCCAAGAAGCATTAAATAATGTAATAAAACATGCTGATGCCACTTGCATTGATATTAATTATACAGAAACCGAAAAAGAAATAATATTTACTGTTAAGGATAATGGAAAAGGTTTTAGTCTTAATCATAAATATCAAAATGGCAATGGTATTTCCAATATGAAAGAACGGGTAAATCTTTTGGGTGGGAAATTTGAAATTTTATCTTCTAAAAATAAAGGAACTTCTGTAAAAGCATTTATTCCGTATAAAGATATTTAAGATGGAGAGAATAAAAATATTACTTGCTGATGATCATCTTCTTTTTAGGGATGGAATAAAGGCATTATTAGACGATGTTGACAATATTAAAATTATTGAAGAGGTGGCTAATGGGAAAGAATTACTTGAAAAATTAAAAACATCTTCTCCTGATATAGTAATTGCTGATATTTCAATGCCTTCGATGTCGGGCATTGAGGCTACCAGAATAATTACAGAGGAATATCCTGATATTAAAGTTTTGATTTTGTCGATGCATAACGATGAAGAATTTATACTTAATTCGATAAAATCGGGAGCTAAGGGTTATTTGCCAAAAGATATTGGAAGGGATGAATTACTCAAAGCAATTTATTCAATCAGCAAAGGAGAAGAATACTTTAGCAAAGATATTTCCGATACTATTTTAAAAGGAATTATAAAAAAAACAAAGTCGGAATCAAAATTGTTGAATAAAGTTCCCACCTTAACCAATCGTGAAATTGAAATAATCAAGCTTGTTGCCGAAGGGTTTTTAAACAAAGAAATCGCAGATAAATTATATATAAGCATAAGAACTGTAGATTCCCATAAAAATAATATTATGCAAAAACTTAAACTTAACTCAACTGTTGATTTAGTTAAATACGCCATAAAAAACAATCTAATAGAGCTATAAACAGCTTGCATTTTCCAAAACATTTTAAAAATCTAAATAGTGTCCGCCAGAAAACTTCATTTTTTAGAAAGTGGCTGTCAGAAGGCGTCAAGGTCAAGGCGGATGAAATGTTGAAAATCAAGGAGTCTGTACGGATGACTGTTTTCAACATAAGTCCAACGCAGAAATTGACGTTTTCTGGCAAACACTAAATAGGTAATTTACTTAGTGTTTTACATATAATACTTAGAAGAAAATTAAATGAAAACCACTATTTTTTTATTAGTGTGTACATATTAGTTTTGCTTGCTAAAGTATTTTTATTATTAATCATAAATTTATTACTATGAAAAAAACAAGGGTAATTGGTATTTTGATTTTTCTTCTTCTTATAGGTATTAGCACAAAAAATTATGGGCAAGAATCACCTAAAGAAAGCAAGTTAGGTTTTGATGTCGGTGCAGATATTATGAGTCGTTATGTTTGGCGCGGGACTCAATTTGGTGGAAGTTCACCGAGTATTCAGCCTTTTACGAGTTTGAGCATTGGCAATCTTGAAGTCGGTGCGTGGGGAGCATATTCCACAGGAGGAATTAATCCTTATCAAGAATTTGATCTTTATGCAACGTATTATTTTGCTAATGAAATGTTCTCAATAACAATCACCGATTATTTTTTCCCTGATGATACATCGGACTATAAGTACTTTAAATATGGAAAAGATAATACAGGACATATTTTCGAGGGAATCATAAGTTTCAACGGCACAGAAAAAATTCCTGTCAGTTTTCTTATAGCAACAAATTTTTATGGATGTGATGCTAAAAAAATTAACGATGATGTTAATAGTTTTGATTTTAATGAAGAAGATGGAATACAGTATTCTACTTACTTTGAATTAGGATATTCAACAAGTATCAAGGAAGTGGATTTTGATGCATTTTTAGGTTTTACCCCAAATAGCCTAAAAAAGGCTAACGCTGCTTCCGGATATATTGGTGAAAACGGATTTTATGGTAATGGTCCCGGAGTAGTTAACCTGGGATTTACAGCAACAAAAGAAATAAAAATTACCGATAAATATTCATTACCTGTTTCTGCTTCAGTTATTACAAACCCGCAAGCAGAAAAGATTTATTTTGTTTTTGGCATTTCTTTATAGGATAATAAGGAATGATGGAAAAATGGAATGGTGGAATGATAAGGATTTCCAATATTCCAATACTCCAATATTCCATCGTTTATGAATTTTTATTAATAGACTCAACAAAATATTAACTAATTAAAAATTTAAAATTATGATTGATACAGGATCGACGGCTTTTATGATTCTTTGTACAAGCCTTGTAATGTTAATGACCCCGGGACTTGCATTTTTTTACGGCGGATTATCCGGGAGAAGAAATATCCTTGGAATTATGATGCAAACTTTTGTATCATTAGGTGTTACCACAATAATGTGGATAGCAATTGGATATTCACTATGTTTTAGTGGAGGTGAAGGTGGGATTATTGGAAATCTTAATCATGCTTTTTTAAATGGTATTCCATTTAATGAACTATTTAGTGGAGCAGAAGGCAGATATCCAACATACATTTTTATTGCCTATCAAATGATGTTTGCAATACTCACCCCTACGTTAATTACCGGTGCATTTGTTAATAGGATTACCTTTAAATCTTATTTTATTTTTCTTGTGTTTTGGCAATTATTTGTTTACTACCCATTTGTTCACATGGTTTGGGGTGGTGGCATTTTAGCCGAATGGGGTGTTCTTGATTTTGCAGGTGGAGTTGTTGTTCATGTAACAGCCGGATTTGCTGCACTTGCCTCAGTAATTTATGTTGGAAAACGTCGCGATCGCAAGTCTCCTCCAAACAGTATTCCTCTGGTTGCAATCGGAACAGGATTATTATGGTTCGGATGGTATGGCTTTAATGCCGGTAGCGAGTTAGATGTTAATTCTGTTACGACTCTGGCATTTTTAAATACCGATGTTGCAGCTTCTTTTGCAGCAATTACCTGGCTGATTATCGAATGGATTAGAGAAGGTAAACCAAAATTCGTGGGATTAATGACAGGTGCAGTTGCAGGACTTGCAACAATTACGCCTGCTGCAGGTTTTGTGCCTTTATGGGCGGCGATAGTAATTGGTATTGCTGCAGGTTCAATTTGTTACATTGCAGTTCAATTTAAAAATAAACTTGGCTGGGATGATGCCCTTGATGTCTGGGGAGTTCACGGCGTAGGTGGTCTTGTAGGTATGATTTCGCTTGGTATATTTGCTTCAGCAGCAGTTAACGGACAATCAGGACTGATTGAAGGCGACGGAGGTTTCTTTATTAAAGAAGTAGTGGCAGTTGTAATTGGTGCTGTTTATGCTTTCTTATTTACTTACCTGATGTTAGTAATTATTAATTTCATAACCCCTGTTAAAGTTTCAAAAGAAGTAGAAGAAACCGGACTTGACAAATCATTGCATGGAGAAGTTGCTTATGATGAATATGTTTTATAATAAATAACAATATAATCTTGAAAAAGCTGTCATGTTTTACTGACAGCTTTTTTTATCCGTGTATATCTGTGTAATCAGCGTCATCTGTGTTCTATACTCATCATCATACAATCCGATTTTTTCAATCGGTATTTTTTTGAACCCAAGTTTATAAGCCGGAGAATTATCATTCAACTGGAATTTTTCTTTTGCAATGTCCTTAAAACCGGGATTTTCTTCCAAAAATTTATTTCCTTTCATATTTTCCATAGTCTCAACGTGACCATACTTGAATGTTTGAAAATTATCCGATTGATCAGTTTCCTGACTTTCTCTCAATAATACAGTATCGCCAATTAAATTATCTTTTACTTCAACTATTTCAAAATTAACACCGTCATACAGATCAATAAATCTTCCACCAAAAGAAACATTACGAACAATTTTGTTATTTTTCGGTATTGCCGGGTCATCATCATAAAGAGCTAACAGTTCAGGATATTTTTCGCTGTAAGGCGGCTGACTAAAGTTTACGGCATCCATTCCGTCAAATAGCGTACTGACATGAATTTTACTCGATTTATCAAAACAATACTTTGCCCAGCTTAA